>NZ_JWMB01000009.1:0-245242 GCF_000812445.1 Cupriavidus sp. SHE
CGACTACGAGGCTCTGCTGCCCTGGAGGCTCAAGCCCTCAACCGTCTAGCGGATACCGCCGGCGGCC
Organism: Cupriavidus sp. SHE; assembly: GCF_000812445.1. Lineage (NCBI taxonomy): Bacteria > Pseudomonadati > Pseudomonadota > Betaproteobacteria > Burkholderiales > Burkholderiaceae > Cupriavidus > Cupriavidus sp. SHE. Next base: position 68 of record NZ_JWMB01000009.1, read on the forward strand.
GCAAGGGGCGCCCTTAAAAGACCGCTTACAACCAAGCATCAAACATCCCCTCGGACGTGTTTAACAAATCAATGCGTATTGCGAAACCTCTGTACTCTGTCGTGCGTTGCATGCTCATCTCCAAGTCGTTTTGACATTCTTCGCAAGGTCAAGCCCGAAATCGAAGGTGACATCGCAGATGGTTGGAGGCCAGGCAATCATGCCCACCTGATTCTCGGCATCAGGTCGTTGTGCTCGTCAATCGCTACACCACCCAGTTCGTGAATCAACTGCTTCGTGGATTCCTTGGAGTTCGAGTCGCAACTGGAGATCATCAGCAACTGGTCTGGTGTCATTTGCGCTTTCTGCCGCCGCAGTCCGAGACGGCTAATCCTGGTGCCGACCAATCCCCCGACCCACCAGCCGCTCATGGCACCTAGCGTCATAGCACCAACATAGGCAATGGCAGTGGCACTTGTACCGACTGAGACTCCGTATCTCAAAACAGCCAGCGCGGCGATGATCGCGCCGACGAAGATTCCGCTGATCGCCAGTTCTTCGCGATACGTGGTCTGACCAACGTCGATGCTTGGCAACCCGTCCACTGGCTGATTGTCACGCTGGGAAAACCAAGGCCCCACAATCAGTGCTGATGTATTGGCAAGGTCGCCGAGTCGCGCTTGTGCCAATCGTGCGGTAACGACGTCTTTCAGAATGAAATACAGCAACGTACGCATTGTGTTACCTCACTCAGCATTATTCTTCTGCCGGCGATCCGACGGACGACTGTGGAGAAATTTCGCCTCAGCGCGATCCCAGTCGAACAATAGCGTGGCTGCCCCATGCCATTGAGTTGCCACTACGCGTATGAATCCAGGTCTCCTTGCCGACCAGGTGGTCACGCATAGGGCGCGTGATGGGCAAGCTTCGGTCGAGAAGGATCGCAATCGCCGGGCATCGATTGCATCGATCCTGGCGCACGTCGGACTTTCCTGGATATTGAGGGTGTTGGCGAGCAAACGTCGCCGCGTGGCATCTTGCATGGAGTTTCCAGGAAATCCCCGTGAGTGACTTTAGGAGTCACCAGTCCTCAGACGTCGTCGAGGGGGAAGCCCGGAAACGAGCGAAGGCGCTCCGAAACCGATGATCATCGGGAACGCTCTAGCTAAGAGTATAGGGGGACGTTTAATCCCCTCCTATCGCCCTTACAAAATGGCTCGGCAAGCGTTGCGTCGTGTACTTTCGATCAAGCTCAAACCACCCGCCGAGGACGATCCATCCCTATCTGATCATACGGCCCGTTGAGCGATCCAGCTTCCAGAGGGTGGTCCACCAAGGACCCCTAGCCTACGCGATCAACGGACTGAACCATGTCAGTTGCGACGCCTACCATCAGCCCACTACGCCAGCGCATGATCGTAGACATACGGATTCGAGAGTCTGCGCCCCGACTACGGGGCCTGACGCCGAGCGCATTGTGCTCAAGGTCGCGGATATCTTCCGCCTCCACGGTCCACCTGCTTGAGCCTCGGGCAGTTGCATGTCATGTCGGGCATCGTAGGACCAATTGATGTCACTTGGAAGGATTATTACGACGATTGCACTCACAACGCTTTGTTCAGTTGCCCACGCCGGCATGTTCAGTACACGCGCAAGGAAGCATGTTTGCTGAGTGCTATTCGGAGTGCGGTACAGGACCTGATGCAGGTAGAACCGGAGGCCGTCAGAGCAGACAGTGCGCGGTCTCTGGCAAATCCGGCGAAGTGATTAGGATCGGATCCCGCTCGCCCTCATTGTCAATCGCAGTGTGAGCTGACAACAGCCAGAGAGCCGCGCAGGTCCGGGCAATCTCGCGGTGCAGCGCAACCGTCATGCTGTAGCGCCGCACCCGCTGCTGACTCACGAAGTCCAGTTAGCGACTGGCAGCCTTCAGAGAAGAACGCCCGCGAAAGCAGACTCAAGGGAAGGGCCAAAAGCATGCCAAGCGCGCACTCAACGTATGAGTGCCGCTGAATGCTGCATGGCCATGCAGACCATCCAGCGGCCAGGAACGACGAGCCGCAGCGATTATCCTCTGGGCCAGAGAATCAATTGCGTGTTGCGAAAACTAGCGATCAGGGCGTTGTCGCCACCGCGACGGACCTCAGCATCCCAGACCTGAGTCGTGCGCCCTTTGTGAATGGGGCGCGCGGTGCAAATCACAATGCCATCGCGGGCCGTTCCGAGCATGTTGCTCTTGAGTTCTACTGTGGTGAACCCGCTGGCCCCGGCTGGTAGGCTTCGCACGGTCCCATAGCCGCAGCATGTGTCCGCGAGCGAGACTACCGTTCCCGCATGCAAGTAGCCATTCCAAGCGCCCAAGGCACGACGCACCTCAAGCGTCGCCACTACTTCATCCGGCTCCACTTTGACAAAGCACATGCCAAGAAGGCCAGGCAAATAGTCAGCACCGGCCGCATTCCATTCTTCCAGCGTAACTGGGGGATTAATGTCCATGAGTTACCTCGATGGTTACAGGGCAGTTTCGCATTCTACTGGTCTTCCCGGCCACTGCGCCTCCGGGGCCACCGCAATAGCAGCATGGGAATCATCGCGAGCATGTTCCATCCTGGCCAGAACTTCGCGAGCGCCAGCGCAGCAATCGCGCAAGCGGTGAACATCCTGCTGCGATAACGCAATCGCTTGGCCGTGGCTGTGGCAGTGGTCGCGGCATCGAGCAGTAACTCGTGATGCTTCAGCACATGTGCAATCCTGCGCCACGTACACAGGGCGATGCACAGTAGATGCCCACTGTATAGCTGGGATGCAGTCGCGAGATCCCCATACGCTCCTTGCACTGATTGAGAGAACGGGAAGAGACTAACAAGCGCGAGCAAGATCAGTTCGATACGAAGGAGGTCCGGATCGATCTTTGAGAGCAAAGCAAAGGTGCGCTGCTGAACGACCCAAGAGGCAGCGATCACAGCAAAGCTCAACAGCCAGATCGTCGCCTTGGGCAAGAGTCCGGCCAGCGCCTGGCGCAACGCCGCGTCGTCCACGCCGGGAGGTAGCGCAGGCAGGCGCAGGTCCAGCACGAGAAGTGTTAGCGCGAACGCGAAGATGCCGTCGGCAAGTGCCTCGAGGCGGTGCTTGCTAAGAACTGGCGACTCTACCGGCAGTGACATGGATGCCCCCTTGAACTGAGAAGCCGGACGCGCAAAGGAATCTAAGTGCACGGCGGCCAATGGCGGTCAGTTGCGGCCAGTTACGGCGCAGACAAGCATTTTGGCATTCAACCACGCCTTTTCGTGGGCGACCGCACATTCTTGCGCACTCGGCAGTAAGCAATATGCTTTGATTCAGCCCGCAATCGACAACGACTGAATAGATTGAGAGGTGAACCGACAATCGACGATCATGGACAGGCCCTTCCTCGACGGTACGACGATATCCCGTCCCAGGCTGTGTTTGCTTCCGCACCGACCTCATGACGTCCGGCGTGTGTGAATAGATCGAGAAACAGCGTGGCGACAACCTGGTCCATCGCGATTCCCGATGATGAAACGTACCTCAGCCCGATTGATCGCCCTTTCGATGCATAGTTGGCTACATCTCGCCGCCGCAGGACCGTAGTGAGCATGTTCCGGTACCACTCCAGGAAACCTTGATGACTGCCGCATAGCGGCCTGCGCCATGACCGAGGCTCACACGTACCCGGGTCTCGCGAGGAGCGGAAGAATTGTCAGGCTCAACAATGTCGGAAGCACACCATGCGCAAACTCATAATGGGCATTGTGGAATTTCGCGAGAAGATGCTACCGCGGTACGCAGAACAGTTCAGCAAGCTCGCGCTCGCGCAAACGCCTGATGCGCTCTTCATCACGTGTTCGGATAGTCGGGTTGTTCCGGACCTGCTCGCATCGACGCATCCCGGCGATCTTTTTACGATGCGCAACGTTGGCAATCTGATACCCCCTGCAACCGCGGAAGGGGTCTCGACCGGCGATCTCTCCGAGGCAAGCGCAATCGAGTACGCGGTGTTGGTGCTAAAGGTCGCGAATATTGTCGTGTGTGGGCATTCCGAATGCGGCGCTATGAAAGCTGTCTACTCACGCAACCCGAAGCTGAAAGCACCAAATCTTGACAAATGGCTTTACCACGCCAGCAACGCGGCGTTCCGCCTCGAACACGAGGGTGCGCTCGATGAAAGCCTGAAGCCGCACGACCAGCTGTCACAACTCAATGTCCTCGTGCAGATCGAGCATCTGATGACTTACCCGATCGTACGCCGGCAAGTTATGGCCGGGGCGCTGGTACTAAGCGGCTGGTGGTTCGACATAGCGACCGGCGACATGTACGCCTATGAGCGGGCGAGCCGTTCGTTCGAGGTCATTGACCGCGCGCTGGCCGAGCGGCTTGCTTCGCGCCTTGCCTCGCGCGCGCGGTGAAGGCCGGGACGATATCAAGATGGCCATCCGTACCACGCGCGACGCGCTCTCTCGCATTTTCTACCAGCGCTGTTTCTGGCTCTTTGTAGTGTTGCTCACGCTCATCGGCGCGGTGTCGTTTGTCCCACCGACCGACAGTGGCCGTCTCGTCCTGAACATCGTCAATATGTTTCTGCTGCTGGCGACCGTGGCAGCCGTCGGCCGCACAACCCTGTCGTTCGTGATCGTGCTGTTACTTGCCGTTCCGGCCATGTGGTTCCAGTACCTCGGCCTTTGGCACGATGACGACAGCAGCCTCGCCATATCCTGGCTGTTCAGCGTTGCGCTTTACTTCATCACCGTCGCGTACCTTCTCCGCTATGTCTTCCAGCCCAGGATCATGACGCCGGACAAGCTGTTTGGCGCCGCTGCCGCCTATCTGTTGATCGGCGTCCTCTGGGCGTACGTCTATGCGAGTATCGGATTCTTCTATCCGCAGTCGTACATGGTCGTCGGGCAGCCGGGGAGGCTCGTCTACGCCGACGCGCTTTACTTCAGCATAACCGTCCTGACGAGCACGGGCTTCGGCGACATCACGCCACTCACGCGCCCCGCACGCGGCATGTGCATGGTGGAACAGATCACCGGCAGCTTGTTCGTCGCGATCCTGATCGCCCGCCTTGCTGGTGTCTATCCTCCGCGAGAGAGTTACACGGACGACAAATCCTAGTGCCCTCAAGCTAGTGGAACAACTCGGTGTAGGACAGTATTCCGCGTCCAATGCCACCTGTGACGAGAACCCTGCCGTCCGCCAGCAATGTTGCCGTGTGTTGCTCGCGCATTTGCTCAAGGCTGCCGACCTGGGACCAGCTTCCGGTTGTGGGGTTGTACAACTCGGTCACGAACAAGTCACGGCCGTCTGTTCCGCCAGCCACCAGTACTCGTCCGCTTGCCATGAGCGTGGCGGTATGGAAGTCACGTGCCTGTTGCAAGCTGCCGGTCGTTGACCACGTACCCGCCGCAGGATCGTAGAGTTCAGCGGTTGCGAGCGCATTTGTGCCATCGAATCCCCCGACTGCGAGCACCCTGCCATCGGTGAGTTGCGCGGCAGCGTAGACGTTACGGGCCTGGCTCATGCTGCCGGTCGGCGACCACGTGCCCGTGGCGGGGTCGTATAGCTCGGCCGAGGCCAGCGCGCCACCGCCGGCGTCTTCTCCGCCGGCTACCAGGACCCTGCCATCGGGCAGCAACGTGGCGGTATGTTGTTTGCGTGCCTGGCCGAGATTGCCGGTGGGCGACCAACTACCCGTGGCTGGATCGTAGAGTTCGGCCGAGGCCAGTGCTCCCGTACTGCCTCCCTGCCCCTCGCCGCCTGCCACCAGCACGCGGCCATCGAGCAACAGCGTGGCAGTGTGACTGTCACGCTGCTGGCCCAGGCTTCCGGTCTGCGACCAGCTACCTGCGGCCGGGTCAAACAGTTCCGCCGAGGACAGCGCGTTCCCTCCACCGGTACCGAATCCCCCTGCCACCAGGACTCGCCCGTCGGGCAGAAGCGTAGCGGAGTGCGCTTGCCGGCTCCGCGCCAGGCTGCCCGTTCGCGTCCAGCCGTTCGTGGACGGATCAAACAACTCGGCAGCGGAGGTCGCCTGCTTCCTGTTCCCTGCCGCCACCAGGACTCGACCGTCGGGCAACAGCGTGGCCGTATGCCGGAAGCGCCCTAGATTCATGGCATCGGCGGGTTGCCACCCGCCGACCTGGGCTGCTGCCACCGTAAGGGAGATCTGCGCGGTGACGCTGCCAGCGCTATTGCTGGCGGTAACGAAGAACGTCGTCTGGGCCAGTTCGGCAGTGGGCGTGCCGCTGACGACCCCGCTCTGCGTGTCGAGGCTCAATCCTGCCGGCAACGCAGGGGATACCGAAAACTGGGTAACTTCGCCGCCAGAGTAGGCGGGCTCGTTGTACGTGATCGGCACGCCCACGATGTATTCGGGTAGCGCATCCACATAGACGAGGCCAGCCGGCGGCACGACCGCCGCAGCCACTTCGATCGTCAGCAGGGCCTGGACGCTGTCCACACTGTTGGCGCCCGTCACCGTATAGACCGCTGATGCGGTCACTGCAGTGGGGATGCCAGTGATGATGCCGGTCTGAGGGTCCATGGCAAGGCCCGCCGGCAAAGCCGGCGAAACGCTGTACTGTGTGATCTCGCCGCCCGTGCTGATCGGCGTGTTGGGCGTGATCGACGCATTGGTCGGGTAGATGACTGACCGGTCCAGGTAGTCCAGGCCGTCTGGCGCGATGGGAACGTCCTTGACTTCGATTTCGACCCGGGTTGTCGAACTGCCCGCAGCGTTACTCGCTGTGATCGTGTAGACCGTGGCATGGCTGTCGCCCGTAGGCGTGCCGCTGATCGTACAACTCTGCGGATCGAGGGTCAGGCCCGGAGGCAGCGGCGGCGATACCGTGCATTGGGAAATGGCGCCCCCGCTATGACTCACCGTGTCTGGGACCACTGGAACGCCGACTGCGTAGATCGGCGATTCGTCCCGCTCGACCAGGCCGGCTGGTGATGTCAGAACGTTGATCGTACTGCCCCCACTATCGCTGCCGCCATTACCACACCCCGTCAAGACGATTGGCAGAGACACGAGCAGAGTCGCCAGCCAGCGCAGATTCGGCATCTCAAACTCCGGCAGGATCATTTGATCCAACTAGCTTAGATCACAGTTCGGCGGCGCAATGATGGACGAAAGGTCCATTAACTTTGAGATTTCATGTCCCGCCTCAAACTTAATAGGGTGCCAATCCCAGACGAATCAATGGGTTGCGCGGCACGGCACCAAACTGACTGGTTCGAATTCTCACAGCAGGTGGGTAATAGTTGCGGCCTGCCTCGCTGTGACTGGGAGCAAGGAAGCGGCACACTGCCAATGCGAGTCGACGCGCTTCAGATCGACCATTTATTGCCGCTTCCAAATCCCGCCCTTGTTGACTGGAGCGCTGTCTTAAGCCGACGTTAACAGCACGTAAAGCATCCTGCCCATCAGAAGTTCCGTATCCGGCTCGATGAGGAATTCTGGCCGCATAAGTGCCATCGCTCGTGGCGGGATGGCCCGCATTACCTAAACGCATTTGCTGATATCCGACGACACCGGTCAGAACGCCATCGCTACGAAGATCTAAGCCGTGGCGGAGCGGGGTCCGCCACCGCCTGTGGGCGCCTGACGACATCTGCCTCCCCAGTACTTACTCGCTCGCGAAGCAATGCCAGTCTTACTTTCCTACGCGAATAACGACTGATGCAATGCAAGCGAGTAAGACGGTGCAGAGACAGATGAATATCAATGCCGCATGGGCTGAGGGCGGAGCCGTCTCGAGCGTGAGCGAGCGATGGCGATACCACCCCACAGCAAACATGGCCAAAGCGCCAACGACAACCAGCAAGGCGGCCACCCACAAGCCGGCGGAATGTGCCTCCGCGGCGGCGCGCACTAGTAGAGCACCGTTGACCAGTGTGGAAAGTGCTGTACGTCTCCATGCGAGCGCGGTGCGCTCCGGCTGGGCGCCAGGATCGCGACTCACTGAAGCTTGACCACCAGTCCGACAGTAAGGACCAATGCTACGCAGCTGATCACAGCACTGAGCAGCGGGATGCCGATAGAGGCAGGAAGGGGCCCGGAATGACGCATCGCGATCTCATTCCCCTTCCAACGAGAATAAGCGCAGCCTGCCATCACCGCTGCCAGCAACGACAACGCTAGTGCTACACAAGAAAGTACGGCTTTCGATTCCACATGGCTAGCGAATTGGTCGAGAACAATGCCGCCAGCCAAGACGGCAAGTGCAGTCCGAATCCAAGCCAGAAAGGTGCGCTCGTTCGCAAGCGTGAATCGATAGTCCGGCTCCTGACCAAGCATCTGCCACTGCGGTCGCTTCATACTCGTACTGTTCCTTGGGACAATGACTGGGCGCCAGGCGCATACAGATTTGGTACCCCCTGCTCCTGGAGCCATCCAGTGGTACATGAAAACCAACATGGAATCGTCGATTTGACGAGGGTATTCCAAATACCGACCGGATGAGAGGCAAGCCAGGAGGGATGATCGTCGTTACTGAAAATTCAATGACGCAATGAATCAGATCGCAGGATAGGCGCTTGCCTCAGTGAATCTGAATGCCAGTCTCGGCAATCTTCTTTCCCCAGGTGTCGTAGTCGCTGCGAATGCGGTCGCGCAACTCGACTGACGTCGAGGTCCGCGGCAGCATGCCCATGCTCTGAAGTCGCTCTGCAATGTCTGGCCCGTTGACAGCCTTACGCAGGGATTCCTCCAACCGCCTCATGACGTCCGGCGCAACTCCCGCAGGTGCCACCAGGCCGTACCAGGAGTTCAGGCCGAACTGAATGCCGAGCTCCCTGAACGTGGGAGCCGAGGGGAACATCGGAGAGCGCTGCGGCGAGGTGACGGCAAGAACGCGCACCTTCCCGGCCTTCACTTGCGTCGACGCCAGGCCCCATCCACCGAAGACCGCATCGATTTCGCCGCCCAGCATGGCCATTACGGATTCGCTGGATCCCTTGTAAGGAATGTGCAGGATGTTAACGCCAGCGGCCTTGTTCATGACCTCGCCGCTGATGTGACCCGCGCTACCCTCTCCCCATGAGCCAAAACTGAGTTTTCCCGGGCTAGACTTTGCCCGCGCCATCAGATCAGCATAGGAGGTGATCGGCGAGTTCTTCGCCACCATCAACGCGTTTCCTGAAACGGAAATCAGGCCGATCGGGGCGATGTCGGTAAGCGGGTCAAAGAGTCTCTTGGCGACAAGGTGAGGCGACAGCGCGAGTGCCGCCTGGTAAACGATGCCGATGGTGTATCCGTCAGGTTTCGCGTTTGCGACCGAGGCCACACCGATCAATCCGCTGGCGCCAACCTTGTTCTCGACGACGATCGGCTGTCGCAGGTCCACACTCATTTGCCGGGCCACGAGGCGCGCGAGGATGTCGGGCTCGCCGCCCGCGCTGGCAGGTACCACTAGCCTGATTGGCCGCACCGGAAATCCGGTTTCCGCCTGCGCCGTGGCACTCAGGGAGATGCAGCAAAGCGCCGCAAGGGAGATCAAACGAGCAAAGTGTTTCTTCATGACGTTAACCTGTAAGGAGGGAGGTCAGCGGTTGGCGTCTTCAAGTATCAGATCGACCGCCTTCTCGCCAATCGCAATCGACGGCGCGTTGGTGTTGGCAGAAGGCATCGTCGGCATGACGGATGCGTCTGCGACACGCAGGCACGCCACGCCACGCACGCGCAGGCGCTCGTCCACCACGGATCTCGCATCGGTACCCATGCGGCAGGAGCCGATGGGGTGATAGGAGGTCTGGCCGACCGCGCGCGCGTAGTCGAGCAGTTCCTCATCGGAGTTGCCCGCGGGACCGGGTCGGGTTTCCCGCACCACGAAGCGCGCGAGGGCCGGCTGCTGGGCAACTCTGCGCGCCAACCGCAGTGCCCCGAGCATCGAAGCGACATCGTCGGGGTGCTGCAGGTAGTTGGCGTTCATCGCGGGTGCCTGAGCAGGGTCAGGCGAAACGATATGCACCGTGCCCTGCGACTTTGGCGTGAGCGCAAAGGTCCCGATGGAGAAGCCGGAGAACTCATCCAGGACCAACTTGCCGGCCGTGCGCGCGTCGGCGCTCGATAGGTAATGCAGCTGGAGCTTCGCGTCCGCCTGACTCAAGTGCGGCGCGGTGCGCACCAAGGCATGCGCGACCGCGCTACCGCTGCTCATGAGACCGTTGCCATGCACGGCCAGGCGCGCCGCCATCAGTGCCTTGCGCCACAGGCTCGGCATGATCTGGTTGAGCGTCACCGCATTGCGAGATTCGAAGGTCAGGCGCACATGCAGATGGTCGCGCAGACATTCGCCCACCTCCGGCGCATGATGCCGCACGTCGATACCCAGGGCGCGCAGGCGCGCCGCATCGCCAATGCCTGAGAGCTCCAGCAGTTGCGGGGACTGCAGCGCACCGGCTGAGAGGATGACTTCCTTCGCGGCAAGCACTTGGCGCAGTTCGCCGCCGACTCGGTACTCGACACCGCATGCCCGCGAGCCGTCGAACAGAACGCGCTGTGCCATGGCGCCCGTCTGCACGCTCAGCTTGCTGTTGGCGGGCAGAGACTTCAGGTAGGCATCGCGTGCACTGACACGCAGGCCGCGCCGGGTGTTGAGCTGGAGGTAGCCAACCCCTTCGTAGTTGATGCCGTTGTAGTCCGGGTTGGCAGGTATGCCGGCCTGCACGCAAGCCTGCACAAAGCCCTCCATTAGCGGCAGATGCGGCCCATACTCGCTCACCCGCACCGGGCCGGCGTGTCCGCGCATCGCCGGGTCACCCGCCCGGTAGCACTCCGCACGTTTCAGATAGGGCTTGAATTTGTCGCTGCCCCAGTCTGCGAGGCCATGCTCGTCGCGCCAGCGGTCGTACTCCTGGCTATCGCCGTGCACCCAGATCATGCCGTTGACCGCCGAGGAACCACCAAGCACCCGCCCACGTGGCCAGTAGATTTTCCGGTCGTTCAACTGCTTTTCGGGTTCCGTGAAAAAGCGCCGCACGACCCGCTCATCGCGAATCAGGTAGGCCACCCCCGCAGGCACTCGAACCCACACCTGGCGCGAGTCATTGCCCGCCTCGAGTAGCGTCACGCTGTGCTTGCCAGAGCGTGCCAAGCCAGCGGCCAGAGCGCAGCCGGCGGAACCGGCGCCGACCACGACGTAGTCTGCCGTTGTCTGCGTCGCCTTCATGCGAGGGTTCCCAGGTTGCGCATCAATCGCTGCGCCTCCCTGCCCATGCGCTCGAAGCGAGCGTCTGGCTGCTCCGGCTGCAGAAACGTCGGGCCGAAGCGCGGCGCTGTCGGTGCAATGGTCAGTTCAATCAGTGCTGGAGCAGGCTGGGCCAGGCAGGAAGCAATGCCCTCCCGAAGGTGCGCCGCCTGGTCAAAGCGCGTTGCACTGGCATAGCCAGCGGCCTTGGCCATCGCGCAGAAGTCGATCGGCGCAGAACCCGCCACCGCCAGGTTGGCGCCGCCGTTGAACTGCACCCCATTGGCAAACACGAAGTGGTAGAGGTTCGCCGGGCGCGCGCCCGCGACTGTCGCCAGCACGCCAAGCTCCATCAACAGACTCGCATCGCCGTCCAGCACGATAACCTTGCGCTGCGGGACCGAGAGCGCCAATCCCAGCGCCAAACCGGCCGCGCCGCCCATCAGCGGCACGGAGGAAAGGCCGAGCGCATAGTCCGGATCGATCTGATCCATGCAGTTCATGGCGGACATCGTGCTGACCACGATTGCCTCGGCGCGCGCGTCGCGAATGATCTCGCAAGCTTCTTGTGTATTCAGAGTCATGCTCAGTTCCATCCGGTGTAGTGACCAATCAGCACAGCGGCAGGCATGTGGCGTGCAACGCTGGCTCTCGCCGCTTCCTCGATACAACCAACGTCCTGCGGCCCATCCAGGCGCCAATGCGGGATACCCATCACGTCCAGCATCGGTTCCACGAGGTTCACCACACGCCGGCGCGATTGGGCAGGGTCCTGTCCGACATTGTCGAACTCGCGCCCGAACTGGCCAACCACCAGCAGCATCGGCAGGCCAGCATCCAGGCCAACGGCGCGCAAGCTGTTGATGCAATTGAGCAGGCCCTGATTCTGGATAAGTACGGCTGTCCGCTTACCACCAATCTGCAAGCCCCCGGCCACATGGATGGCCTGGTTCTCGTCCGAGCAATGGATGACTTTGAATTGCGCGCGGCGATCGAGCAGGGCGTGAACCGAGAGCTGAACGAAGTCAGGCACGGTGACGATGTGATGCAAGCCGCTTGCGTCAAGGCAGTCGACGATGGCACTTGCGGCAACCGATGAAGGAAGGGAGGTCATGGGTTCGCTTCTGGAAAAGGTGCAGGTAGTTTAAGAAGCAAGCCAATAATCGACTATTCAGATAATCTGATACATTGATGCCAAAAACGTATCGCCCTGATCAGGCATTACCACCGTGGACGACCTTAACCATCACCTGTTGCGCAAATTGCGCCTGCGGCATTTCGAGCTGCTGGGCCACCTCGGGGAAGTGGCGACTGTGCACGCGGCTGCCAAGCGCATGCACCTCACCCAGCCGGCGGTGTCGCGCATGATCCAGGAGATCGAGGAAATCTTCGGTGGCCCCCTGTTCGATCGCACCGCGCGTGGGATTTCCGCCAACCACATCGGGCTCGCGTTGATGCGTCGCTCCGGGATGCTGGTGGCAGAACTCGCAGCAGCCCAGCAGGAGGCCACCGTGATGCGCGCGGGCGCCAGCGGGATGCTGCGCATCGGCACCTTCTCGGGCTCTACCTCATTGCCGCAGGGCATCGTCGAGTTACGACGACGCATGCCGAATGTCTTCGTTCAGATCCGTGAAGCGCATGTGAGTCAGCTCATCGCCGACCTGCTGCAGGGCGAAATCGATTGCATCGTCGGGGCGCTCGCGCCCGATGAACTAAACAATGAGCGGCTGGACCGCCTGCGTGTCGACGTGCTGGCCGAAGATCACATGTGCGTGGTCGCGTCGCGTACCCATCCACTGGCCAAGCGAAGGAAGATCAGCTGGAATCAACTTGCCGAACAGCAATGGATCCTGCCACCCCGAGGCTCCCTGCTGCGCCGCGCCGTCATCGCCGCCAGCCTGACGGAAGGCATCACGCCGCCACAGCCGTGCATCGAATGCCTCTCTCCCCTCACGGTGCTAACGCTCATTCGCCTGGACCCGCGTTGTATCGGGCCGATGCGCATGCAGCAGGCACAAGAGGAGGTCAGAATCAACAAGAGCCTGGTCATCCTGGATGTGCAACGCATCGCCGCGATGCCCCCCTTGACGATGATCACCCGAACCGCAACGGGTATGCGCGAGCTTGTGGTTGCTCTGAAGAGTTGCCTCGTTGATGCAGTCGGCGGCAATTCCACGAAGCCGACTATCTCAGGGTAAGCGTCGTCGAGCTTGCCGCGAGCGCGGCCGCCTGCTGAGCATACCTGCACGAGAACAGGAGCCGTCGCTACCAGCGCCGAACAGCTTCCAGTACCGAACGCGCTGTCCGACGTGGCAACGGCCAATGCAAAAGACGCGCGCGCGGAGCTGCGATCGAGCTATACCAAGCTATTCCCCTGCACTCCCAATAACTGGCTCCGGGCAAGGAACACCGCCGCTTGAGCCACACTATCTGTTCAGGTATCGTCTCGCGAGTCGTGCGGTGGATGCACCCATGCGGACTACCTACCTGTTGATTGTGAGAGGTGAGAACTGATGATCGACCATACCGGCGTCAACGTTAGCGATTTCTCCCGGAGTCTGGGCTTCTACGCTGCTGCGCTTGGCGCGATTGGCATCGTCAAGATCATGGAAATTCCGGCCAGCGTGACTGGACACACTGACGTGGCCGGATTCGGGCCGCCGGGAAAGCCGGAGTTCTGGATTATTTCGGGCGCCCCCAACAAGCCACCGCTGCACGTCGCTTTCCGCGTAGACAGCCGGGCGGAAGTCGATGCGTTCTACAAGGCCGCCATGGCGGCCGGCGGCCGCGACAACGGTGGCCCCGGGTTGCGACCGCACTATCATCCGGACTACTACGGCGCCTTCGTTCTCGATCCAGACGGCCACAACATCGAAGCAGTCTGCCACCAGGCCGCCTGACAACGCTCGGTTGAAGGCGGCAACGATGGGGATCAGAAGTTGTGGGTGATGCCCAGACCGAAGCCGCTGACCGCATCGCCTGCCTTCAGGCCGGGCACGGAATTGGCCGACAGGTTGTAGCTGGCGGTGGCGTGGTTAACCAGACGCGTATAGGCCGCCCAGAGTTCGGTGCGCTTTGACAGCGTATAGCCATAGCCCAGCGACACCTGCCACGCGCCGGAATCAGTGCCCGGCAGGCCGATACCGCCCACGGCCTGGACGGTGTTGCCGTGGGCATTGCCCCCCTGCGTGTACGACGCACGGAACGTATGTGGCCCGCGATTGTAGGTAGCCGCAGCCTGCCACGCATCGCGCCGCACCGACTGCCCCGGCGCAGGCTCGTAGCTGAGCCGCTCATAGGCGGCGCGCAATCTGACGCCGCCGATGGCGTACACCAGTCCGACCCGATCGGCGTAGTCGTGCGAGCCGCTATAGAAATAATCGCCGTGGTACTCGTGGCCCCACGCCGCATACCATTGGCCGGATTCATAGCTGACCAGCCCAGACCAGGCAATCGGATTCGTGGTGGCAGTGCGGTTTTCCGGCATCGATACCGCCACGCGCGCCGACACACCGCCCCAGTCCGGCGTGGCGTACTGGACAAGGTTGGGCTGGCGACGGTCGAACGACTGCGGCGAGACGCCATTCGCGGCGGTCACGAAGCCATTCCCCATGATCGAGTTGGACGCGAAGATCCCTGCCGTGAACGGGTCCACCTTGTACACCGACACGTAGCGCAGGGGCATCTCCCACTGCCCCATCCAGAACTGCCCCCAGGGGCCGCTCAGACCAACGGCAGTATTGCGGTCACCGATCTGCGCGGTGCCGGTGCCGTCCATGCGCAGGTTCGTCTCGATCTGGAAGAAGGCACGGTTGCCGCCTCCCAGCGACTCCCCGCCACGAAAGCCGAGCACCGACAGATCGTTGGACAGGCGTGCCAGGGACTGGCTGCGCCCGTTCCCGGAGATCTGGATCGACTCGACGTTCTCCTTGATGAAACCGTAGATCTGCACGCCGTCGCTCTGGGCGGCGGCTGGGGTGGCTGCACAGAGCAGCACGGGAAAAGAGGCAACGAGCGGTGCGAGCCGCCCCCGGTACAACGGTTCCATTTTGTCTCCATGTCGTTATGAGTACAGTTTCTTACAAACGAACTCATATTTGAAGTTCGTGTATACACCAATAAGAAACGGTATTCATTGCATGGAGACCGCCTGTAGATTCGACTGTTACCAGCTGTTGCGCACCTCCGCGTGCCCGGCGTCTTCCCCGTCCCCTTGTGCCGCACCGCCGCGCTTCCGGTACCAGAGCCAGTAGGCCGCCGACAGCGCCAGCATGAAAGGCACGCCCGCCACCAGGGTCATCCTGAACTCCGGCGTGAACCACGTTGTCACCAGCGTGGCGAACATCAGCCCCGCGCCGAGCAGCGTTGTCACCGGAAAGCCCCACATCCTGAAGGCGAGCGGCCGCCCCCGGTGTTGCCGCCGAAAGAACAGATGCGTGATGAAGATCATCAGCCAGGTGAACATCGCACCGAACATCGAGATCGCCATCATCAGCATGAACGAGGCATCCGGATACACCACGTTGAGCACCACCGCGAAGGCGATGCCAACGGTGGACAACAACAACGCCGTCATGGGCACGCCGCGACCGTTGACCTGACCCAGCGCCTTTGGCGCGTAGCCCGCGCGGGACAGGCTGAACATCATCCGTGTGGTGATATAGAGCTGGCTGTTCATGGCAGACAACGCCGCCACCAGAATCACGAAGTTGAACACCGCTGCGGCACCCGGCACGCGCGTGGCCGCCATCACCCTGACGAACGGACTTTCACCGGCGCCGGCCGCCGTCCACGGCACGATCATCAGCATCAGCGCGAGCGTCAGCAGGTAGAAGAACACCAGACGCACCATGGTCGCGCGAAATGCGCGCGTGATGGCGGTCTCCGGGTCGCGTGCCTCGCCGGCCGCCACGGCAATCATCTCGATGCTCAAGTAGCTGAAAATGGACACGATCACCGCCACCCACATACCCCACATCCCCTTCGGGAAGAAGCCACCATGCGCGGTGTAGTTGGCCAGCCCGATGCCGGACCCGTCCGGCGCGCGTGTCACCACATAGGCGCCGAGCAGGATAAAGCCGACGATGGCGGCAATCTTCAGCATCGAGAACACATACTCGACTGCGCCGAACACCTTGACGCTGGTGGCGTTGATGCCGGTCAGCGCAGCGGAGAAACCGACGATCCAGTACCACCCGGGCACCGCCGGGAACCAGTACTTCATGTAGACCGCGATGGCCGTGACTTCCGTGCCGACCGCGAATACGATCGACGACCAGTAGGCATAGCGCACCAGGAATCCGGCCAGCGGCCCGATGTAATGCTCCGCATTGGCGCCGAACGAGCCGGAAGTCGGATGCGCCACCGTCATCTCGGCCAGGCAGCCCATCAGCAGCAAGGCGATCAACGCCCCGATGGCGTAGCTCACCAGCACGCTCGGGCCGGCGAAGCCGATGGCAAACCCGCTCCCCAGGAACAGGCCCGTACCAATCGCGCCACCGATGGCGATCATGGAGAGCTGTCCCGTGGACAGCCCCCGATGCAGCCCCTGCTCCCGCTCGACGATTGCGTCGAATCCCTGTTGCTGCCTCATCGCTTGTCTCCTCTTATTGTTCTGGCCGTTGCACTCAGGTCACTGACTTGCGCGTGCGGAACGCTTCCGTGTTCCACGCCTCGCTTGTGACGATGTCCTTCAGTGCTGCGATGGTGTCCCAGATATCTACGTGGCGAACGTAGAGCGCGGCAAAACCGAAGCGCAGGATGTCAGGGGCGCGGAAGTCGCCGATGATGTTGCGCGCGATCAGCGCCTGCATGATCGCGTAGCCCTCCGCATGCCGCAGCGATACCTGGCTGCCGCGTTGCTCTGCATCACGCGGCGTGGCCAGCGTGAAACCCAGTCCCGCCAGTTCCTGCTCGGCCAGTGCAATAAACAGGTCGCCCAGCGACACGCTCTTCTCGCGCAATGCTTCCATGTCGACACCGTCGAACGCTTCCAGCGCGCTCTCCAGCGAAATCAGGCCGAGTTGCGGCGCGGTACCCGTCAGCATCCGGTCGATACCGGCATGCGGTGCGTACTCGTGCGTGAACGCAAATGGCTGAGCGTGGCCATGCCAGCCGGAAAGCGGCTGACGGACATGCTCCAGGTGGCGCGAGGCGACGAACACGAACGCAGGCGCACCGGGGCCGCCGTTCAGGTACTTGTACCCGCACCCGACCGCAAAATCGACCTCGCAGCGATTCAGGTAGACCGGCATCGCGCCCGCCGTGTGGCAGAGGTCCCAGACCACCAGCGCGCCCGCCTCGTGCGCACGGCGGGTCATTGCCTCCATGTCGTAACGCTTGCCCGTCTTGTAGTTCACGTGGGTCAGCGAGACGATAGCCACGTTCTCGTCGATTGCGGACATCACCTCTTCCGGATCGACGCAACGCAGCTCGCAGCCCGTCATCTCCGCAACGCTCTCCGCAATGTAGACGTCGGTCGGGAAATTGGTACGCTCGGCGAGAATCACGCCGCGGCCGGGCCGCATACGAGTGGCCGCCACCAGTACCTTGAACAGGTTGACCGAGGTCGAATCGGCCACGATCACCTCACCCTGCCCGGCGCCAATCAGCCGGGCAATGCGATCGCCGGTGCGCTGCGGCGCGGGATACCAGTCGGCATCGTTCCACGAACGGATCAGGCCTTCCGCCCATTCCTGTTCGATGGCCACCTTCATGCGGGCTGGCACATTGGCGGGCATCGCGCCCAGGGAATTGCCATCGAGGTAGATGGTGCCGGCCGGCAGCGCAAATCGTGCGCGGCAGCCAGCCAGTTTGTCTGCCGCGTCCAGTGCGGCACAGTCTTCGCGAATCATCATGGGTTGCGGGAATGCTGCTAGAAAAAAGCGTGGAAATGCTGGTGTCCCGTCGGGACATCAACCCAGCGTGTCAGGCCGCGCGTCCGGGATGGACTTGTCCGCAGTGCGGGCAGCGGCGCTTGTCTTCCGAGGCGTAGAAGCTCTCGAAAAGAGGCGGGAGGTCGGTGACGATGCTCTTGAGCTGCACCTCGACGCGATGCACCAGGTGACCGCATGCGTCGCAATACCACTCGAATCCGTCCAGCATGCCGGCGGGCCGCTGCCGCTCGATCACCAGGCAGGCGCTGCCGGCCTCGGGACGCTGCGGGGAATGGCGAACGTGCGGGGGCAGCAGGAAGATGTCGCCCTCTTTCAGGTCCACCCGCTCGCGCCTGCCGTCGACCCAGAGATTCAGGTAGGCATTGCCGCGCAGCTGGTAGAAAAATTCCTCGAGCGGATCGTCGTGATAATCCGTGCGGTGGTTGGGCCCGCCCACCACCGTCACGATGAAATCGCTGTCCTGCCACACCTGCCGGTTGCCGACGGGCGGCTTCAACAGGTGTGCATGCTCGTCGATCCAGCGCGGGAAATTGAAGGGCGCTCCGTAGGTCAGCATAGGTGTCTCTCTCCGTCGGTGTCGCGTCGCAAGGCGTCACCGGCCTCTTGAATGGCTCGACCGGAGTCTAGGGGAGCCACGCCGGCCTCGATAATCAAACATCCGGCGCTGGCTATCCCGAACAGGAATACCAGCGCGTCCCGAAGCCCCCCTTTCGGAATGTGTCACTCAGCAAGGCAGCGGCACGTCGGGCACGTCGGGCACGCTTGCCTGCGCGGCCTCTCGCAGGCAAGCGATGAATGCACGGCCCGCCGCGCTCTGTTCCTTGTTCGAACGCACCGAGAATCCAACCGTGCCGAAGGCGCAGGTCTCCGGCAGGTCGAGGACGCGCAGCAGGCCCGCGCGCGCGAACTGGTTCGCCGCCACGCTTGGCATCAGTGCGATGCGTGGGGTCTCCATCAGCAGCCCAAGGTTGGTCAGCAGCGACAGCGACTCGACAACGTCCCCTGGCAGCGGCAGGCCGGCAGTGCGGAATAGCTGCTCCGCTGCCAGGCGTGCCGGAGAGTCGGACGTCGGGAGTATCCACGCCGAATCGGCCAGCTCGGACAGGTGCCCCACGCGATCCGGTGCGTCGCCGTAGCCCTTGCCGACCACCGCGCAGAGCGACTCCTCGAACAACACCTCATGCGCCAACGGGAATGCCGTGGCAATCGGCAGTTCGCGCTCGGGAAGGCGGCCGACGACGATGTCGAGGTCTCCCGTGGCCAGCGCCGGAAACAAGTGGGCGGTGGTGCCTTCGCGCACGGTCACCAGTACGTTCGGTGTGCGCGACTTGAGCATGGAGATGGCCAGCGGCAACAGTCGTGCCGATGCCGAGATCAGCGTGCCGACGATGACGTGTCCGCTGGTCCCCAAGCGGAAATCATTCAGCTCGTCGGTCATGTAGCGCAGTTCGGCCATCAACGACTTGACGCGCTGGCCGAGCAGCAGCCCAAGCTCCGTCGGCATCACGCCGCGATTGGAACGCAGGAATAGCGCGCCATCGAAGCAAGACTCCAGTTCGTGGATCACCTTGGTCACGGCTGGCTGCGTCAGACGCATGTCATTGGCGGCGCGCATCACCGAGCGCGTCTGCAGCACCCGCTCGAAGATCATTAGTTGGTTCAGCTTCAACCTGCGAATCAGCGAGATCTCGCTGAGTGGATTGACGGACATTTGAGCCTCGGAATCACAAAGTTTGGAAGTCCTGCACGGGCAGCCGGTGATTTCCCACGCCATACATGCTGTATAGCGCACACACATTCGGGTCAACCCGCTATTACCAAACCCCCTCTGTGTATAAGAAAATAATCATCGGAATACACATAATCGTCTACGTATAATTTGTAACGCCCGAGTATACACGCTGAGGAAATACGCGGGAGAGAGGAAGACGCCGCCGGGCGACGTCTTCCGCACGACGGCAGGGGGAGGTGCCTGCGGCGATGACCAGCGACCCACGCTGGCCGCGCCGCCGTGCGGATGGACGTTGCCCGCGACACAAGAAACGAAAAGATTCGGAGACACAATGAAAAGGAAGCTGCTTGTACCGGGCGCGATGCTGTTCGCATGCGCTGGTGCCTACGCCCAGAGCGCGGTATGGCTATCGGGCTACGTCGACCTGAACATCGAGCACCTGATTCAATCGGGCCCGGCCAGCGTCACGCGCATGACCAGCGGCGGGCTGAACAACTCGCGCTTCAACCTGAGCGGCGTCGAGGATCTCGGCGGCGGCTACAAGGCCGTGTTCACGATCGAGCCGATGTTCTCCGCCGACACGGGCGTGCAGTCGGCGCAGTTCCGTCAGTCCTTCGTCGGACTCAAGAGTGCGGACCTGGGCGAGGTGACGATGGGCCGCCAGTTCACGCCTTCGTACTGGATTGCGGGTTACGCGGACCCGAGCTGGGCCGCCGCGTACAGTATGGTGAACAACATGGAGTTCTTCTACGCGTCCTATCGCGTGGACAACGCCATCCAGTACAAGACGCCGACCTTCTACGGATTCACCGGCCGCGTGATGTATGCGTTCGGACTCGAAGACACGACGCGTGCGGGGCGCTTCCTCAGTATCGGCGTGGACTACCGTAACGGCCCGCTGTTCCTGGGCGCGGTCAGCGAGCAGCAGTACACACGCGACATCCACCAGGCGTCGCAGATCCCGTCGTCACGCGACAACTACTTCTCCGCGGTCTACCGCATTGGGGGCTTCGAGCCAACCGCCATCTTCCATACCTATAAGGGTTACTACGCGTATCCCCCCTATGTGGCGTTCAATTCGAGCGGCTGGGATGCCCAGATCGGCGCGCGCTGGAACATCGACGGCCGCAGCCGCTTGTATGGCAGCGTGGTCTATCGTCACGACGACAACAACAAGAGCATCACCAGCGCGACCGGTTTCGTGATCGGCTACATCTACGGCCTGTCCAAGCGTACCGATCTCTATGCCACCTACGCACACGTGCACAACCAGAACACGGTGCCGATCGCGTACCCGGTGACCTTCCAGTCCAACCCGAGTCCCGGACAGAACCCATCGGGGATGCAGCTTGGCATCCGCCACGCCTTCTGAACACACCCGCTTGCTGCCGGCGCTGCAGATGTGGCACCGGCTGGAACCACATCGCCTGATCAACAAGGAGTCAGTCATGCATCATCCCCAACGCCGGCATCGCCACACGGCCCTGACCAGGGGCTGCGCCCTGGCAATCGCCCTGATGTCCACCGCCCTGCTGCCGCTGGCCGCACGGGCCGCCGGCGCCGAATCCGCGCCTCCCGCAGCCGCCACCCCTGCCGTCACGCCGAACGCAGGCCAGGTCACGCCGGGCACGCCCAACGTCAAGGACCCGTACCTGGCAGGCTGGCTGCGCCTGACCCCCGACCGTCGGCCCACCGCGCTAAAGGCCGGCGTCGACTACGGCATGGACCCGGCCACCGGCGAGTTCATCTGGCCCAAGGCCACGCAGGAAGTCCACAACGGCCAACGCTTCCCTGGCGAGATGACCACGTGGGACAAGAACACCTACTCGAAGAACGTCAAGGTTCTCGCCTTCTACCCGGGTGTCGGCTCGCCGTTCCATGCCTGGAACAACATTATCGACTTCGAGGGCAAGCGATACCTGTACATCCATGATCGCGACTACCTGCGCATCATGGACGTGACCGACCCCGCTCACGGCAAGGTGGTCTACTCGCAAGGCGGTGTCTGGGGTCCCAAGGGATCGAGCGAAAAGTATGATCCGAACACCGTGCAGGACTACCTCGGTGGCGCGACCATCGCCTGGAGCAAGAAGCTGGGCAAGCCGGTCATGGTGGCCTCGTATGAAATCGGCCGCTACGGCCTGATGCAGGAGAAGATGGAGCAGCCCGACAAGGTCGCGGCTCAGCGCCACTACAACTCGCTCAAGGGCTTCAAGGTGTTCGTCATGGACGGCCCGCTGCCCAGCCAGTGGAGACTGCTGGCAACCCGCACCACGGACACGCAGCATCCAGATGCGCCAGTGGGCCAGCAACAGGGTTCCGGCTCGCTGGATGCGCCCGAGTACTACGGCGGCAAGTACATGATCGTCGCATCGGCGCCCGACGACAGCTACGCCCTGACCGAATACCCCAACTATCTGTACTCGCCCGGATACCAGGTCTGGGACATGTCGGACCCGGCCAATCCGACCTTCGTGTCGCAGGTGGCGGTACCGGGGCAGATCCTCGGCAATGCGGAGCATGAACAGACCTACCTCATGAACCCGCGCGCGGGTAACCGCACCTCGTGGATGGGGGCACGCAATCCCATCTTCCTGCCCAAGTCGCTCGAAGCAGGCGGCAAGATCGGCTTCGGCGCGATGGGTGGTCTTGGGTTCTATGCGTTCGACCTGTCCAACCCCGCCCATCCCAAGATGCTCGGCAACGTCAACACGCCGCCGAGCTACGCCGGCACCGAGTTCGACAATGCCGACGTAAGCCAGTACGAGCGCACGGGCTACGTGTTCACAAACGGCTATCCGATGAACCGGGATTGCTACGAGCCGTACAAGGACATCTTCGTCGTCGACGCGCGCGATCCCGCGCGCCTCAAGGTGGCGGCCAAGCTGCCGCGGCCCGAGGTCCCGGCCGGCGCGCCCTTCACCAGCTTCTGCCAGCGCGGCGGCAACTTCGGGCCCAAGCGCGCCAACGCCATCGGTCAGCCCGGCGGCTGGCGCCAGGGCATCGTGCCGTACTCGTTCTATAACGCCGGCGTGCAGATCTATGACGTGAAGAACCCGGCGCAGCCCACCATCGCCGGCTACTTCATTCCGCCGCTGGCCGACGAGACGCAGCTGCCGTCTTACACGCTGGGCAAGGGCGTGTTCGCGATCTACACGGAGTACGACCGCAACATCATCTGGGCCTTTACCGAAGACGGCGCCTACGCACTGTCGACGCCGTTGCTCGGCGAACCCGTGCTCGGCGCGCCGGCAAAGCCCTGGCCGCGACGCTAAGCATGTCGGCCCGCCACGCCTTGCGTGGGCCGGCGGGCCGGTCTTTCAGGCGACACGATGAATTGATGAAGTCGAAGATGAAGTCGAAGAAAGCGTTTGTTTTTGCGGTGTACTCCACTTGGGCGGCCGTGCTCGGCCTGTTGAATCCGGCCGCGCACGCCGCCCCTTCTTCCAGTGAGGAAACCTGCCGCGCGTGTCACGCGCTCGATACGGTCAAGGTTGGGCCGCCATTCCGTGCGATTGCCTCGCGTTATCACGACGATGCCGACGCCGTCGACAAGCTGAAGCAGAGCATGCTCCAGGGTAGCAGCGGGAAATGGGGCACGGCGCAGATGCCGCCCAATCCCATCACGCCCGCCGAAGCCACGCGCTTCGCGCACTGGATCCTGCAGCTTGCGGCACCGGGCCAGCGCAACTAGTGGCAGCCGACGCGCCGGCTGCCACATGCGCGCCGGCGGCGTCGCGCTCAGCCTGCCAGATCGACCGGATGGGCCGGCGCAGCGTGACGGAACCATCCGTCCAGATTGCGCAGCAGCGCCTCGTGCTGGGCCACGCGCGTTTCGGGCGAACGGCCCGCCATGTGCGGCGTCAGGATGACCTGATCCATCTCGCGAAACGCCTCGGGCACCAGGGGCTCGGTTTCCAGCACGTCGAGCGCGGCACCACCCAGTTCGCCGCGTCGCAGTGCCTGTACCAGCGCCTCGGTATCCACCACGCTGCCACGCGCCACGTTGACAAGCAGGCCGTCGGGACCCAGCGCGCGCAGTACCTCCGCGTCGACCAGATGCCGAGTGGCCGGACCGCCGGGACAGGTCAATGCCAACACATCGCTTGCGGCCGCCAGCGAACGCACGTCGCCATACGGCGTGCGGTTCGGCTGCAGAGCGCCACTGCGGCGCAGGTAGGCCACGCGCATGCCCACGGCCTCTGCCAGCGCGGCCAGACGCTGGCCGATATTGCCAAGCCCGACGATGCCCAGGGTCTTGCCGCGCACGCCCGGCCGCGGCGCGCGCAGCGCATCCCATTGCCCCGCCTTCAGGCCGCGATCGAGCATCGCAATGCCGCGCGACCACGCCAGCATCATCGCCAGCGCGTGGTCCGCCACGACCTGGCTATTGGTATCCGGCGCATGGCACACGCGCACGCCACGCATCCGCGCCGCATCCCGTTCGATGTTCTCGTAGCCGGCCCCAAAGCTCGCGACCAGTTCCAGCGCCGGCAATGCGGCCATCTCGGCCCCGGTCAGTCCCGTAGAGCCATTGGTCAGCACTGCGCGCGCCTGCACACGCTGCGCCTCGTCCACCGCTGTCCACGGCACGAACCGGTAACGCGGCGCATGCGCCCGCAGCCAGTCCTGATCCAGTGGCAGCCGCGTCAGCACGACCACCTCCCCTTCGTCTTTCATGCACGCCAGCGACATTGCCTCGCTCCCTTTGGCTCGTTGTTGATGGGTTCTGCGTCGATACACGGTACACGATGAAAAGTATCACTTACGCCTTGACATGTATACACGTAGAAAATAAAGTATTCACAAACGCGGATGTGCATAAAACGAACCGGGAGACCGAGTACGTGCTGCGCATACCAACTTTGTCCGACAACACCAAACAGGAGACATGGTGAATTGGTATAGCCTCGCCACTTTTGAACTTGCCGGCCGGCAGCAACCCGGCCTGGTCGTCGAGAACACGCTCTATGCGCTGCCCGATGTGGGCCAGGCGTGCGGCATCGAGGCATCGCGCCTGCCGCAGGACCTGAATGCGGCACTGGCGGACTGGTCGCGCCATGCGCCGCTGCTGGCCGACGCCGCCGCACGTATTCCCGCATTGCGCGCGGCTGGCAAGCTCGCCGCCGTGGACGCCGCCGCCACCTATGCGGCGCCCTATCGGCCACGCCGGATCTTTGGCACCGCCTCAAACTTCTACGAGCACGCGGACGAGATGGGCACCAAGCTGGCTGCCCGCAGCGAAAGCCAGCCCTACATATTCATGAAGGCTGAAACCAGCGTGGTGGCCACCGGCACCACGGTGCTGATGCCGCCGGAAACCAAGAAGCTCGACTGGGAAGTGGAGCTGGGCGTGGTGATTGGCCAGGCATGCCGCCATGTCAGCGTGGAGGACGCGCTGTCGGTGATCGCCGGCTATACCGTGTTCAACGACATCAGCGCGCGTGACCTGAACCGCCGCACCGACTATCCGTTCACGCACGACTGGTTCCGCGGCAAGAGCTTCGATACCTTCGGCCCGATGGGCCCGTGGCTGGTGCCCGCGGCCTGCATCCCCGATCCGCAGAACCTGCGCATGACGCTGCATGTCAACGGCGAAGCCATGCAGAACGGCAACACCTCGCAAATGATCTTCTCGGTGGCCGAGCAGATCGCCTACCTGTCGCGTATTCTGACGCTGCAACCTGGCGACCTTATCGCCACGGGCACGCCGGACGGTGTGGGCATGGGGCGTGGAGTCTTCCTGAAGCCTGGCGACAGCATGACGGCCTGGGTCGAGCAGATCGGCACGATCGAGAACCGCGTCGCGCTGGAACCGGACGCACGCTAGCCACGCGCCGGCCACAGCCCGCTTCGCCAGGCAAACCAGGCAGGAGACAATCACATGACCCCCATTCGAACCCGCAAGCTGGGCCACCTCGTCCTGATGGTGCGCGATCTCGAAGCATCGACGCGCTTCTACACCGAGGTCCTGGGACTTACGGTGTCGGACCGTATCGCCGACCAGATGGTTTTCCTGCGCGCCGGCGAGGACCACCACGACCTGGCACTTTCGCGGCTTCCGCCCGACGCGCCCGACCGCGACACCCCACCCAGCTACACACGGCCAGGGCTCGAGCATTTCTCGTACTACGTGGAATCGCTCGATGAAATGCAGCGCGCGGTCGAGGTGGCACGCAGCCACGGCGTCACCATCGAGCGTGGCATCGGGCAGCACGGACCCGGCGGCAATTGGTTCCTCGTCTTCAAGGATCCCGATGGCAACAACGTCGAGATCTATACGGAGATGCAGCAGATTCCCACCGGCAGCGAGCACACCGCGCAGACTTGGGAGCGAAACCTGGAATCGTTTGACCGCCATCGCCTTGCACACTTCGTGGTGCCGCCGGCGCCGGGCCTGCTCGCGGCCAAGCAGCGCAGCGAGCAACGGCCTGCCCCGGCAGAAGACGACGATGCCGGCAAGGACACCGGCGGCGGAGCGGGCGCATGACCGGGAGCGCCATGCCGGTGGCATCGGCGTTCCCGGGACTCTCGTCCTCGCAGGCCAGCGCCATGCTGGCCCTTGGACCACGCTGGACCGATGACATCCAGGCCAACCGGCGGCAGGTATGCACGATCTACGACAGCGTGCATGCGGCACAGCCTGCCGACGGCGTACGCAGCCACGCGAACATTGCCTACGGTACGCACGCACGGCAACGGCTCGATCTCTATCTGCCGGAGGGCAGCGCCGCCGGCGATGCCCGGCCAGTGGTGGTCTTCGTCCACGGTGGCGCGTTCATACGTGGCGACAAGGATGCCAGCCCGCATATCTACGCCAACGTGCCACGCTGGTGCGCGCGGCAGGGCTACATCGGTGTCAACGTCGAGTACCGGCTGGCTCCGGAGGCCTCCTATCCCGCCGGGGCCGAGGATGTGGCCATGGCGCTGGCGTGGTTGCGTGCCCATGCACGCGCCCATGGCGGCGATCCAGGGCGCATCGTATTGATCGGCCACTCCGCGGGCGGAAGCCACGTCGCAAGCTGCCTCAGCGACCCTGCCTGCGGCGAGAACGGCTCTGGCGTGGTCGGTGCCGTGCTCGTCAGCGCACGCCTGCAGGCCGACACGCTGCCGGACAACCCCAACGCCAACGGCGTCGCCGCGTACTACGGCAGCGACCCGGCACTGCAACTGGCCCACGCGCCGATGCCCTTCGCGGGGCGCCTGCGTGTGCCGTTGATGGTGGCCTTCGCGGAGTTCGAGAATCCCTACCTGGATCTGTACGCGCTGCAGTACGCGGCGCGCGTACGCGAGGCACAGGGGAGCAGCCCGCGCGTGGTGCAGGTGGCACGCCACAACCATACGTCGATCGTCGCCCACCTCGGCACGGCCGACACCACATTCAGCCAAACCCTGAGCGAGTTTCTGGAGACGGTCACGCGGATAGCTACGTAGCTCCCAACCCACCGACCCCACCGCCCTACCAGACAAGCATCAAAGAAAAAAACAGGAGACAAAGTCATGCCCACCCAACAACTACGGGGCGTGTTCACCCCCGTCGTCACCCCGTTTCATGAAGACCTGTCGATCAACCTGCCCGCTTTCGTCGCGCACTGCAAGCGGCTGATCGCCGACGGCGCCGGTATCGCCATCTCGGGCACCAACAGCGAAGCCTGCTCGGAAACGTTCGAGGAACGCATCGCGCTCGTCGATGCCGCGATCGATGCGGGAATCCCCGGCGAGCGCGTGCTGGTGGGAACCGGATGTTGCGCCATCGACGATGCCGTGGTACTGACGCGCCACGCCATCGATCGTGGTTGCGCGGGTGTGCTGGTGCTGCCACCGTTCTTCTTCAAGAACGTGAGCGAAGACGGTGTCTTCGCCTACTACAGCGAACTGATCGCGCGCGTCAACGATCCCGCCCTGCGCATCGTGCTGTACCACATCCCTGCGATGTCTGGCGTGCCCATCTCGCTGTCGCTGATCGAGCGCCTCGTGCAGGCATTCCCAACGCATATCGTGGGCATCAAGGACAGCAGCGGCAACTGGGACAACCTGGTGGCCATGCTCGAGCGTTTCCCGTCGCTCTCCATTTTTCCAGCCTCGGAACTGCTGATGCTGCGCAGTCTGTCGCTGGGTGCCGCCGGCTGCATCTCCGCCACCAACAACATCAACGCGCGCGCCATTGCGCAGGCATTCGCCGACGCCGCCGACGCAGCGCGCCTGCAGCCAGCGATCGCCGCGGTGCGCAGCACGGTGGAGCGATTCCCGATGGTGGCCGCCGTCAAGCACACGCTGGCGCAGCAGACCAGCGACCCCAGCTGGCGTCACGTGCGCCCGCCCCTTGTGCCGCTGGCGGCGGATGCCTCCACCGAGTTGCTGCAGGCACTGGCCGGCATTCCCGCCATGGAGGCGCGCGCATGAATCCGCCGCCACTTGCGGCGTACTCGCCTGCGCGCCGGGCCGGTGGCCATGTCCACCTGGCCGGCATGAGCCCGCGTACACACGATGGATGCGCGGGCGTTTCGACCGGCGCTAACGGCGAGCGTGTCTATGACCTCGCCGCGCAGACCGAGTGCGTGCTCGACAAAATCGATCGTGCCTTGCTGGCGGAAGGACTCGAACTGGCCAACTGCGTGACGATGACTTGCTATCTGGTCGACATGCGCGACTACGCCGCATTCAATGCGGCCTACGATGCCATCTGCATGCGCCGCTTTTCCAGCGCGGGCCAGCCCTTGCCGGCGCGTACCTGTGTGGCTGTGGCCGCGCTGCCGCACCCTGACATGCGCGTGGAGATCACCGCGACGGCCTGGGGGCCGGACACGCCGGAAAACCCAGGCAACGCACGGGGTGCCGCATGAGCGCGCCAGTCGCATCCGATGTGCTCGACACCCTGTTCCTGACGGCCCGCAGCCACAACGGCTGGCTCGACGGGGACGTCTCCGACGCCACATTGACCCGGCTCTACGCACTCGTCAGCCAGGGGCCGACCAGCGCCAACTGCAGCCCGATGCGCCTGGTCTTTGTGCGCTCCGACGCCGCCAGGGCAAGGCTCCTGCCTACCCTCGCGCCAGCGAATGTCGACAAGGTCAGGCACGCCCCAGTCACCGCCATCGTGGCCTACGACACGGCGTTCCACGCGTTCGGCGAAACCTTGTTCCCGCACCGTCCCGCCATGTTCGACACGTTCGCAACGGACCCCGCACTGGCTGCGGAAACGGCGATGCGCAACGGCTCGATGCAGGGCGGCTACCTGATTCTGGCGGCGCGCGCGCTCGGCCTGGACTGCGGCCCGCTCTCCGGCTTCAATGCAGACGCGGTGAACCGCGCCTTCTTTCCCGACGGGCGCTGGCGTGTCAACTTCCTGTGCAACCTTGGCAAGGGAGACCCGGCGCGACTGTTCGCAAAGCTGCCGCGATTACCCTTCGATCAGGCCTGCCGCATCGAGTAGCACTGACGGCCGCAACCCATCACAATGTCCCCCTGCGCACAGAGCCAGAAGGCCGGTGCAGGAGAACTGGAGGAGACCATGAACATTTCCCATCTGCGCGCCCGCCTGCGCGCCATCACCCGCGGGGCCGCGCTGGCGCTGTGCGCGCTCGTCGCCGGCCCCGGCTACGCGCAGGAGCCCTGGCCATCGCGGCCGGTCACCATTGTCGTGCCCTTTGCGCCGGGCGGTAATACCGACATGATCACGCGCCTGATGGCCGAGCGCCTGACCAAGGCGTTCGGCAAGCCATTCGTCGTGGACAATCGCGGCGGTGCGGCGGGCCTGATCGCGGCCGAGTACGTCGCGCGCGCGCCCGCCGACGGCTACGTGCTGTTCATGTCCACGCTGACGCAGATCGTCACCGCGCCAATGACCAACAAGATCCGCTACGATCCGGTGCGTGACTTCGTGCCCATCATCAACGTCGGCGGCAATCCTTTCGTGCTGACGGCCAGTACGCGCAACAACTTCAAGTCGCTCGACGATCTGGTGCGCTATGGCAAGGCCCACCCCGGCGCACTCAATGTCGGACATGCCGGCAATGGCGGCCTGACGCAACTCTCCGCACTGCTGTTCCTGAACCGGGCCGGCATCCAGGCCACCATGGTTCCGTATCGCGGCGGCGCGCCGGCGCTTGCCGATGTGCTCGCCGGCCAGATCGACTTGTACAGCGCCAGCGTATCGGAAGTCATGCCCTACAACGGTACCGGCAAGGTGTCCCTGCTGGCCGTCTCCAGCGACAAGCGCCTGCCAGTGCTGCCAAATGTCCCCACCATCGCCGAGACCTTCCCGGGCCATGAGGTGGATACGTGGAACGGGCTGGTGGGACCGGCAAAGATGCCTCCGGAAATCGTCGACCGCATCGCCGCCGAATCGAAGAAGATCATCGCCGAGCCGGAGTTCCGCGCGCGCCTGGAGAAAGCCGGCATCATCCCCTTGGGAGAGACCCGCGACGCCTTTGCCCAGCGCATCCAGAAGGATCGCGCGAAGTGGAAACCCGTCGTCGAGGCGGCTGGCATCCAGCCCGAGTAAGGCTGGGCCGCAGGTATTCCGACCCGGAATAGACAACGGCGAAGGATTCAATTTCCAGCGATGTGACCGCTGCCTACACTGCGTCTCAGACCATCGCCGGAGACTGCACCGTGTCGCTCCCTTCCGCTCTCTATCGGAACTACGTGGATGGCCGCTTCGAGGAAGCGGCCAATCTTTTTCCCAATCTCTCACCGGTCGACGGCAGCATCGTCGGCCACATCTGCGAAGCCGACGCCAGCCAGGTGGATCGCGCGGTGCAAGCCGCACGCGCCGCAATGGAGGGCCCCTGGGGCAACACCAGCGCCGCCGAGCGCGCCCGGGTGCTGCATGCCGTTGCCGACGGCATCGAACGGCGCTTCGATGAACTCGTCGCCGCCGAGGTGGCCGATACCGGACGTACCGAGCAACAGGCGCGCGCGCTCGACATCCGCCGCGGCGTGCTGAACTTCCGCACGTTCGCGGACCTGGCCAGCCAGGCAGGCGGCGACTACTTCGACATGAGGACAGCCGAAGGCGACGTCTTCAGCTACACCGTACGCAAACCCCACGGCGTGGTCGGCATCATCTCTCCATGGAACCTGCCCATGCTGCTGATGACGTGGAAGGTGGCCCCCGCGCTGGCCTGCGGCAACGCCGTCGTCGTCAAGCCATCAGAGGAGACCCCCGGTAGCGCCA
Source organism: Cupriavidus sp. SHE (assembly GCF_000812445.1). Lineage (NCBI taxonomy): Bacteria > Pseudomonadati > Pseudomonadota > Betaproteobacteria > Burkholderiales > Burkholderiaceae > Cupriavidus > Cupriavidus sp. SHE. The sequence continues at coordinate 31,067 of NZ_JWMB01000009.1, forward strand.
CGTTGCTGGCCGAGGTCATGCATGAGGCCGGCGTGCCGGCAGGTGTCTTCAATCTCGTACACGGCTTCGGCGGCGGCTCGGCAGGCGAGTTCCTGTCGCGGCATCCAGGCATCGACGCCCTCACCTTTACGGGTGAATCCCGCACCGGCAGCACCATCATGAAAGCGGTGGCTGATGGCGTGAAGGAAATCTCCTTCGAACTGGGCGGCAAGAACGCCGCAGTGGTCTTCGCCGACTGCGATTTCGACAAGGCCGTGGCGGGCGTGATGCGCTCCAGCTTCACCAACACCGGGCAGGTGTGCCTGTGCTCCGAGCGCGTCTACGTGGAGCGGCCAATCTTCGAACGCTTTGTGGCGGCGATGAAGGTGCGCGCGGAAGCCTTGCGCATCGGCTACCCAACGGTGGAGGGCGTGGAGATGGGTTCACTGATCTCCCGCAATCACCGCGACAAGGTGCTGTCCTATTACGCGCTGGCGCGGGAGGAAGGCGCGACTGTCGTCACCGGTGGCGGCGTGCCGCATTTTGGCGACGCGCGCGACAACGGCGCCTATGTGCAGCCCACCATCTGGACCGGCTTGCCTGACTCGGCACGCTGCATTCAGGAGGAGATCTTCGGACCGGTCTGCCATATCGCGCCGTTCGACACCGACGCCGAGGTGGTGAAGCGCGTCAACGATTCGCGCTATGGACTCGCCGCCTCGGTGTGGACCCGCGACCTCGCGCGCGCGCACCGCGTCACACGGCAGTTCGACGTCGGCATCGTCTGGGTCAACACCTGGTTCCTGCGCGATCTGCGCACGCCATTTGGCGGCACCCGGTTGTCCGGTATCGGCCGCGAGGGTGGACGCCATTCGCTCGACTTCTATTCCTCCCTGACCACCATCTGCGTCAATCCCTGACGCCATTGCGAGAGACCGCATGCTGAACCCCGAACTCATCCAGGTTGCGGACCAACTCCGGTTCGCCTCCGAGCATGGCCAGCCTTGCCCGCCGGTGCGCGATGCCATCGCGCGGGCCGCCAGCGCCGGCGCCGATCCACTTGCGCTGGCCTACGCCGTCCAGCAGCGCAACACCGAGCACGCACTCGCCGCCGGCCGCCGGCTGGTTGGCCGCAAGATCGGCCTGACATCCGTCGCCGTGCAAAGGCAACTGGGCGTGGACCAGCCAGATTTCGGCATGCTCTTTGCCGACATGGTGCGCCAGGACGGTGAAGAGATCGACTGGGGCGATGTCCTGCAGCCCAAGGTCGAAGCCGAGATCGCGCTGGTGCTGGAGCATGACCTGCCGCACGCCGCGCACACCGTCGCCGACGTGATCCGGGCAACCGCCTTCGCGCTGCCCGCCATCGAGATCGTTGGCAGCCGGATCGCCAACTGGGATATCCGGCTGACGGACACCATTGCCGACAATGCCTCGTCCGGCCTCTATGTGCTGGGCACGCGGCCCGTTTCGCTCGCCGCGCTGGATCTCCCGCATTGCGGCATGGTCATGGAACTGGCCGGCGAACCGGTCTCAGTGGGCAGCGGCGCGGCCTGTCTTGGCAATCCGTTGAATGCCGCCGTCTGGCTCGCCAACACGATGAGCCGCGTTGGCGCACCGCTGCGCGCCGGCGACACCATCCTTACCGGCGCGCTCGGCCCCATGGTCGCCGTGCAGCCGGGCAATGTCTTTACCGCCAGCATCGAGGGCCTGGGTAGCGTGACCGCGTCGTTCCAGGCCGTCAGACAAGGAGACGCCTGAGATGAAACCCTGCAAGGTAGCCATCATCGGTTCCGGCAACATCGGCACCGACCTGATGATCAAGATCCTGCGCCACGGCAAGCATGTCGAAATGGGCGCCATGGTGGGGATCGATCCCGCCTCGGAAGGCCTGGCGCGCGCGACACGCCTCGGCGTGCCGGTCACCGCCGCCGGCATCGACGGCCTGCTGGCCATGCCGGAGTTCGGTGAGATCCGCATCGCATTCGATGCCACCAGCGCCGGCGCGCACGCCCGACACAACGCCACGCTGCAGGCGCACAACGTGCGCGTGATCGACCTGACACCAGCCGCCATCGGCCCCTACGTGGTGCCCAGCGTCAATGCCGGCGAACATCTTGATGCGCCGAACCTCAACATGGTCACCTGCGGCGGCCAGGCCACCATTCCCATCGTGGCGGCCGTGGCCAGCGTGACGCCGGTCCACTATGCGGAGATCGTGGCCTCGATCGCGAGCAAGTCCGCCGGCCCCGGCACGCGCGACAACATCGACGAGTTCACGGAAACGACCTCGCGCGCCATCGAATCAGTGGGCGGCGCCAGGCGCGGCAAGGCCATCATCGTTCTCAACCCGGCCGAGCCGCCGCTGATCATGCGCGACACCGTGTGCTGCCTGATCGACGAAGCCGACACCGCGGCGATCGAAACCGCCGTGCACGCGATGGTGGAACGCATGCAGGGCTATGTGCCCGGATACCGGCTCAAACAGCGTGTGCAGTTCGACCGCATCGACACACCGATGAATGTGCCCGGCCTCGGACCGACGACCGGCCTGAAGGTCACAGTCTTCCTGGAAGTGGAAGGCGCCGCGCACTACCTGCCCGCCTATGCAGGCAACCTGGACATCATGACGAGCGCCGCACTCGCATGCGCCGAACGCGTCGCACAGGCATTGGGCAATCATCATGCCCTGTCGGCAGCAAGCTAAGGAGCCGGTCATGACCGACAAGAAACTTTATATCTCCGATGTGACCCTGCGTGATGGCAGCCACGCGATCCGTCACCAGTACTCGGTTCCGCAGGTGCGTGCCATCGCACGCGCGCTCGATGCGGCAGGCGTGGACTCGATCGAGGTGGCGCACGGCGACGGCCTGGCTGGCTCCAGCTTCAACTACGGATTCGGCGCCCACACCGACGTGGAATGGATCGCGGCAGTGGCGGAGTCCGTGCAGCGCGCAGCGGTGGCCACGCTGTTGCTGCCGGGTATCGGCACCGTGCACGACCTGCGCGAAGCCTACGCCGCCGGCGCACGCGTGGTCAGGGTGGCCACGCACTGCACCGAGGCCGACACGGCGCGGCAGCATATCGAGACCGCGCGGTCGATGGGGATGAATGTCGCCGGCTTCCTGATGATGAGCCACATGATCCCGCCCGACAGGCTGGCCGGCCAGGCAAAGCTGATGGAAAGTTACGGCGCGCATTGTGTCTACGTGGTGGACTCCGGTGGCGCCTTGACCATGGACGGCGTGCGCGCGCGCTTTCGTGCGTTCAAAGACGTGCTCGATCCAAAGACTGAGACCGGCATGCACGCGCACCACAACCTCAGCCTGGGCGTTGCCAACAGCATCGTCGCGGTTGAGGAAGGTTGCGACCGCATCGATGCGAGCCTGGCCGGCATGGGCGCGGGCGCGGGCAATGCGCCGCTGGAGGTCTTTATTGCCGCTGCCGAACGCATGGGATGGCACCACGGCTGCGATCTCTACCAGTTGATGGACGCCGCCGACGACATCGTGCGCCCGCTGCAGGATCGCCCCGTGCGCGTGGACCGCGAAACGCTGGCGCTCGGCTACGCCGGCGTGTATTCGAGCTTCCTGCGCCACGCGGAGAGCGCGGCCGGCAAGTACGGCCTGAAGACCGTCGATATCCTGGTCGAACTGGGACGCCGCCGCATGGTGGGCGGGCAGGAAGACATGATCGTCGATGTGGCGCTCGACCTGCAGCGGTCGGGCGGCGCGAAGAGCAAGGAGGCAGCATGAGCCATCACGCCGCCATTGCAGGCGCCCTGGACGCGGCCGCGCGCGACGCCGCGGCGATCGGCCAGTTCAGCGCGGCCTCGCCGTTCACGATTGACGAGGCCTACGGCATCCAGGCCATGTCGATCGAACACCGCTGCCAGCGCGGCGAACGCCGCGTAGGCATCAAGCTGGGTTTCACCAGCCGCGCCAAGATGATCCAGATGGGCGTGGACAGCCTGATCTGGGGATGGCTGACCGACGCCATGATCGAGGAAGACGGCGGCCGCGTGGATCTGGAACGCTATATCCATCCGCGCGCCGAACCGGAGGTCTGCTTTCTGACCCGCCGCGACATCACTGGCCCGCTGACCCTGCTGGAGAGTGTCGACTACCTGGAGGCCGTGGCGCCGGCGATCGAGATCATCGACTCGCGCTACCGCGATTTCCGCTTCACGCTGGAAGATGTCGTGGCCGACAACTGCTCGTCGGCGGGACTGGTCGTCGGCCCGTGGTCGCGCAATGTTGATGTACTGGCCAATCTCGGCGTGGTGCTGCGCATCGACGGCCGCACCAGGCAAACGGGTTCGACCGCCGCCATTCTCGGACATCCGCTGCGCAGCCTCGTACAGGCATCGCACGTGCTGACGCGCGCCGGCGCAGTGCTGCCAGCCGGCAGCCTGATCATGGCGGGAGCGGCCACGGCTGCGGAAGCGTTCGTGCGCGGCAACCATGTTTCGGCAACGATAGGCGCGCTTGGCCGCGCTTCTTTCCTGGCGGCATGACGCCATGCCTGCCCGGCTACCGGGCAGGCCTTCACAACGAAAAGAGCAAACATGCAGGCAAACTCCGCTTCATCAGTGGTGGCCGGAAAGGCCACGCCACGCGGCACCTTTCCCCATGTGCGTCGCGCTGGAGACTTCCTGTTCGTCTCGGGCACCAGCTCCCGCCGCGCCGACAATACCTTCGAGGGCGTCGAGGTGGATGCCATGGGTACGACCGCACTGGATATCCGCCGGCAAACCCGCGCTGTGATCGAGAACATTCGGGACATCCTGCGCAGCGTGGGCGCGGACCTGGAGGACGTGGTGGAAATCACCAGCTTCCTGGTGGATATGAACGACTTCGGTGGCTACAACGCGGTGTATGCCGAGTACTTCGGCTACGAAGGACCGACCCGCACGACCGTGGCCGTGCACCAGCTTCCGCATCCGCACCTGCGCATAGAGATCAAAGCGATCGCCTACCGTCCGCTCACGTCCCAGGCAACATGAAGAAAATCGATATGCATGCCCACTTCTTTCCGCGAATCACGCGGGAAGAAGCCGCCGCGCTGGACGCGGACAACGCGCCATGGCTCGCCGTCGACAGCGATGGCGAATCGGGCCACATCATGGCCGGCGACAGACGTTTCCGGCCCGTCTATCGCGCGCTATGGGACCCCGCGCTGCGCATCGAGGAAATGGACCGCAACGGGCTGGACATGCAGATCGTCTGCGCCACGCCGATCATGTTCGGTTATGGATACGACGCCAGCGCCGCAGCCACATGGGCGCGCCGGATGAACGACCTCGCGCTCGAGCATTGCGCCTATCGCCCGCAGCGCCTGAAGGCGCTGGCACAGGTGCCGCTGCAGGACCTGGACCTGGCGTGCATCGAAGCCTCACGCGCCAGGGAGTCCGGCCACGTTGGCGTGCAGATCGGCAATCACCTGGGTCCGCACGACCTGGATGACGAGCGCCTGGTCAGTTTCCTGGTGCATTGCGCGAACAACGATATTCCGGTGCTGGTGCATCCATGGGACATGATGACCGACGGGCGCATGAAAAAATGGATGCTGCCGTGGCTGGTGTCGATGCCGGCGGAAACGCAACTCGGCATCCTCTCGTTGATCCTGTCCGGCGCGTTTGAGCGGATTCCGGAAACGCTGAAGCTCTGCTTCGCCCACGGCGGTGGTGGTTTCGCGTTCCTGCTGGGTCGCGCGGAGAACGCCTGGCATTGCCGGGACATCGTGCGGCAGGACTGTCCCCACCCGCCCTCCCACTATCTGAAGCGGTTCTCCGTGGACAGCGCGGTATTCGACGATCGTTCGCTACGTCTGCTGGTGGAAGTCATGGGTGCCGACCACGTGATGCTGGGCTCGGACTACCCGTTTCCGCTCGGTGAACAGGAAATCGGCAAGCTGGTCGCCAACAGCCCCGACCTCGATGAAACGGACCGGACGCGGATTCTGGCAGGCAATGCCATGCGCTTCTTCGGTCTGACAGGCTGAGGGCCCGCTGCACATCGGTGCTCCGCCGCTGTATCAGACAGCGGCGGACAGCGGCGGACTTGGATGCCGCCTCGCCCGGTATCAGCCCGCGCTTTTCGCGCCGCCGGCCTGCTTCGACTGGATCAGTTCCATCACATGCAAGGTTAGCCGCGTGGTGTGGCTGCGCATCGCCAGATAGGCCTGCTCGGGATGGCCGCCCAGCACTGCCTCCACGATCTGCTGGTGCTCGCGGTGCGAAACCTCGAAGCGGCGCTCGACGCCCGACTGCGCCGCGCGGAACGGCGCCAGCCGCTCGCGCAGGCTTTCCACCGCGGCTACCAGGGTCGCATTCTGGGTGCCCTGGCAGATCAGTTGATGAAAGCGATGGTTCAGGGTCAGGTAGGCGTCACTGTCGTGTTTCTCCGCGGCGGAGATGGCCTCTTCGTGCAGGAGTTCCAACTGCCGGCGCTGCATCGCGCTCATCCGCTGCGTGGCAATGCGGCAGCACAGCGACTCCAGTTCGCACAGTGCCTCGAGCATATCGGCGAGTTGCTCGGGGCTGGTGTTGATCACCACCCCGCCGCGACGCGGCACCAGTTCTATCAGGCCGCGTGCATCGAGCAGCCGCAGCGCCTCGCGCACCGGCGTGCGCGATACCTGGAAACGCTCGGCCAGCGCAGGCTCCTCGAGCTTCGCGCCGGGCGGCAGCGCGCCCGAGATGATCTCGTCGGCAAGTTGCTGGCCAATTTGGGAAGCGATGGTGGTCACGGTGTCCTCAGGTCTGGTACGCGCTGGATGCGACGCAATTATACGCGATGAAGACTGGTTATTTTTATTTACCCATATGAGTACTTTTTTCTTTTATTGAACACACTTTGTGTGTAGTGTATACACATACACCAAATCGAACTCGGGCGTCCAACCTGGGTCCGCAACGACGACAACACACTGACCACAAAGAGGAGCACACCCATGAGCAGCAAACTGCGCCATATCGCCTTGTCCGTCCCGGACCCCTGGGCCGCGGCCGAGTTCTATCAGCAGGCCTTTGGCTTCCGCAAAGTCGGCGAGACGGATTCGTCGCTGGCACGCGGCGTCTACCTGACTGACGGCACGATCAGCATCGCCCTGCTGAACTACAAGAGCGACCACGCTGCCGGCGAAGACCGCGGCAAGGACTTCGTCGGACTCCATCACATCGGCGTGTGGGTCGACGACATCGTCGAGGCACGCAAGACCGTGGAAGCTGCCGGCGGCCGCTATTACATGGGCGAAGTCCCGGTGAAGGGCAACATCTTCTACGAGGTGAAGTACCGCGACCCGAACGACATCATCATCGACCTGACCGACCACGGCTGGGGCGGCGCCTCCAAGGAAGCAAACGGCGGCGACGAGGGTCCGGCCCTGCGCAATCCCGACCTGAAGGCCGACCGCAGCGGCATCTGACGGGCCTCCACGCGCCGCCGGCGCCCTGGTCGGGGAGACACGGGCACCCGGCGCGCGCCAGGCCTGCCCTGCGTCCGTGCGAACGCACGGCGCGCAGGGTTGCGCGTCGCGGCCATCAACTTGCCCGTCAGTTCGGCCAGCTATGCATCCCCCCACCCCGATGCGCGCTCGCCGCTTTGCTCAGCCAGTTCTGCAAGATTTTCTCGCTGGCCTCGCGTGCGTACCGATGGTCGCAAGGAGTCTGCGTCATGAAACACCTCGTTCCGAGGCTGGCAAGCATGACGTCACCCGGACCGGCCGATGCTGGTGCCCTATCGCATTCGTATCCCGTCTGGCAGTTGATGGGTCAGGTCCGGTGTCCAAGATCGGCCAGTCTCGGCCATCGAAATTTTGTTGCCGAGCGACTGCTATGCAGCTACAAATGGGCACTGACCCAGACCGACGTCATTGAGTCGACGCCTGTTCCCGACAGTGAGCGAGCTTGACGAGGCCGAGGGTCATTCTTTCCCCCAGCAAAATCTATCAAAAAACTTCGACGCTGCTTCCGCGCTATCTGCGTCAAAAGTCGCCAGGAGCACTGGATCCGATCCAATCGAACTTGCTTGCTGAACGAACTGACCTTTGCCTATCACACACTTCTGTCGATCGCCATCTTCATCCGTTCCTTCCCATATCTCAAAAGTTCTTTTCATAAGTTCCTCACGGAACGAAGGCAATTCCCTCGAATACACCTATATCGACTCGCACCGAGCCACCGGCAGATATTACCTCTGAGCTCTGGAACGATTCTTCAAAGTGTGCCCTCTGCCCGCCCTCCACGCTCTTCGAGACCATAGAACGGGCCGCCTTCTTGATCGCGCCTGCTCTCGACATGTACTTAATTGAAATCCGATACGCACTTTGGGTATCGGTCGCGCTCTGTAAGCCCTGCTGAGACGTTGGTGCCCTCTGCCATCGGGCTCTTCGGCACTGCGTTTGTCACCTCCGAGTGCACTCCAATTGACGCCATCCCGGTCGATTTCGGCCATTGAGGACTTGGTAGTGCAATGACCCAAATGGCTCGATCAGCGACAACCATGCCCCTGACGATCGGCGCCCGCCCAGATCGTCCCGGAGGATCGGTCACCCCGTCTTCGTTCAGCCTTCTCGCCAGCTCGTACTGCCTTCCCCCCGTCAGCCCTGTTGCCCCGATACGAAAGCGCCAGCCGGTTCGCTTTGGCGAGCCTCGGCCAGAATCCAGTCCAGAAATGCATTCTGCGCGGCGCTCCGTGGCCGCTGTGCGTCTACACAGGTGAAATAGCCGCGCCCGGTGTCGACTCGCAAATCAAAAGGCATCACCAGTTCACCGGTTTCCAGCTCGCGTTCGATCAGGCAGGGTTGCGTTAGCGCGATACCCAGTCCGGCCTTCGCCGCAAAGATCAGATTGATGCTCAGGTCGTAGCCTGGGCCCAGCTTGGGTGTGACCCCAAGTCCGGCCGCTTTGGCCCAGAGCGCCCAGTTTTCCGGGAAATTCGTATGGTGGAGCAGCGCCTCTTCAAGCAAGTCTCCGGGACGCTTCAGGCGCGAAAGCAACGATGGCGCGCAGACCGGAACGAGTTCGCGTCCAAGAAGGTATTTCACCTGCATTCTGGCCGGCCAACGTCGCTTGGGGCGCTTCACCTCAATCCAGATATCGATGTCATCGCGGCTGAAGTCTTCGTCATGGCGAAATTGCCGCATTTCGACGTCCACATCCGGGTGCGCCGCCCTGAAGCGCGCGAGGCGGGGAAGCAGCCATTGAGTACCGAGCGTGGGAATCACGCTCAGCCGCAGTTTCCCGTCAGCGCGTGGCCCCTGAAGTCTGGTCGCCGCAGCCTCGAGGGCCAGCACATGGCGCTCCGTCAATTTGCGTAACTGGCGGCCTTCTTCGGTCAGCGCCACACCCTGCGATGATCGCTCGAATAACTGGCAATCACCCAGGTGCTGCTCCAGACGTTGCACTGCTCTGCTGACAGCCGCCTGGGTGACGCAGAGTTCCTCGGCCGCCAGGCGGAAGCTGCGCAGGCGACTCACCGCCAGAAAGGCATGCAGTTCCACCAGTGAAGGAGAGCGAATTTTCATGGGTCATTACATTTTGTTATCGTGCTCAATGGTTTTGTCGTTTGCTTGCGGATCTGCGTCTGCTTAACCTTCGGGCAACGCTAACTCGCACGCCGGCAATGTCCATCAATCGTCGCACCTTTCTCAAAGCAACCGCCCTTGGCAGCCTTGGTGGCCTGGAACTGCCCGTCTTTGCCGCCGACAAATATCCCACACGCCCGATCACTCTGGTTGTGCCGTTCTCCCCGGGTGGCTCGGTCGACGTGTCCGGTCGCCTGATCGCCGAAAGGTTGGGCAGAGCGATTGGCCAGCCTGTGGTCATCGACAACCGGCCCGGCGCCGGGGGTGCCATCGGTTCGACGTATGTAGCGAAAGCACAGCCGGACGGCTACACCCTCATCGTCACCTCGCAGAGCACGCATGTCGTGAATCCGGCGATGAACCCCAAGCTGCCCTATGACGCTGTGAAGGGCTTCTCGAATATCACGCTCATCAGCCGACTGTCAAACGTGCTGCTGTGCAATGCGTCGCTGCCGATTCGCAACTTCGCCGAACTGGTCAAATACGCGCGGGCCAATCCCACCGCGCTGAACTATGCAAGTGCCGGGACGGGCTCGGTGTCACACGTCAGCATGGAGCTTCTCAAAGCCCAGGCGGGTATCCCGATGACGCATGTGCCCTATCGGGGCGCCGGTACCGCGTTGACCGACCTGCTGGGCGGGTCGGTGCAACTGACCTGGAACAATCTGTCCTCCAACCTCGACCACATCCTGCAAGGCAAATTGCGTGCGCTGGCCGTGGCGGCACCGGCGCGCGTGCCGCAACTGCCGGATGTGCCAACCTTTGCCGAACTCAAGCTGCCTGACCTGAATGAGACATCGTGGACCGGCCTTGCCGCCCCGGCAGGGACGCCGCATGCGATTGTTCAACAGCTCTACCTCGCGGTACGCAAGATCCTTGCGGAACCTTCGACTCGGTCCATCTGGACTGCGAAGGGCATGATCGTGCCCGAGGACATTACGCCGGAAGCCTATACCAGGGAAACGGAACAGCGCATCAAGTTCTACCAGCGCATCGCCAAAGACAACCACATCACTTTGGATTGACGATGGCCATCGATTCCAAGGCAAGTACAGCGCTTCCCGACCTGCTCCCCCTGCACGACGAGCTTGCCGCGCTGCGGCAGCACATCCATCGGCATCCGGAGCTGGCCTTTGAGGAGCACGACACTGCGGATCTGGTTGCCGGGAAGTTGCAGGAATGGGGATACCACGTAACGCGCGGCATCGGAAAGACGGGGCTGGTTGGCCAGTTGCGCGTGGGGAACGGTGACAGGTGTCTTGGCCTGCGCGCCGACATGGATGCCCTGCCTATCCAGGAAGACACCGGGCTTCCCTACGCCAGCATCCGGCCCGGCCTCATGCATGCCTGTGGACACGATGGCCACACCGCGATGCTGCTTGGCGCGGCAAAGCACCTTGCGGCCACACGGAACTTCTCCGGTACGTTGAACCTGATCTTTCAGCCTGCAGAGGAGCGCGGGTTCGACAGCGGCGCCAAGGCCATGGTGGCGGATGGTTTGTTCGATCGCTTTCCTTGCGACATGGTGTTTGCCATGCACAACCATCCCGGTGCACCCCAAGGCCGGTTCCTGATGCGTCCGGGACCGTTTCTCGCCGCGGGCGATCGGGTGTTCATCAAGGTCATCGGCCTGGGCGGCCACGCCGCGCGCCCTCATCTTGCGGTCGATCCGCTTGTGGCAGCGGCTGCCATCGTCATGGCACTCCAGACCGTAGTCTCTCGCAACGTCCCCCCCAACGAGTCGGCAGTACTCACGGTTGGCCGGCTACGTGCGGGAGACGCACTGAACGTCATTCCGGCCGAAGCCGAGATCGGCATCAGCGTGCGCTCGTTCAGCCCGGAGGTGCGCGCACTATTGAAGGATCGCATCACCACGCTGGTCCACATGACTGCCGAATCGTATGGCGCGAAAGCTGAGATCCGCTATGTGGAAGGCTACCCGGTTGTCGACAATGCCGCCGACGCGGTTGCCCTGGCGGCGGAAGTTGCCACGGCGCTTGTTGGCCCAGAGGACGTAGACCGCGACTATCCGAGGATGATGGGTAGCGAGGACTTCGCCTACATGCTGCAGGAATGCCCGGGGGCGCTCGTCCGCATTGGTAACGGTCCATCTGACGGCGGGCGCGGCTTGCACAACCCGCGCTACGACTTCAATGACCGCAACCTGGCGTTGGGTGCAGCGTACTGGTGCCGACTGACAGAGACGTTCTTGGCCTGAGCCCAGCCTGGGAGACGAAAGCAGTACGTGCGGCGGCGAAGAGGGGCAATCGAACAACCCGCATGGGTCGGGCAGAGGCGGCCTCGATTTCCCAGCGGCCGTCCGTCCGCGGCCATGAGAAGCGGTTCACCGCTCTCTCGAAGCCGGGCATTCAATCGGCTGTTCGATTTCGAAAGCAGCCGGATCAAGTCAATGAGCCTATGTGTGGTTTCGCACCGTGCAAGGTCCACTGTCATTAATCACAGTAGACCGCGGCGTAGTGCACTCTCATCATACGGACAGCTGCAAGGATGTTTAGGGTCACCCCATGCGTTCCGATGGTCGACGCACGAAACAGCGGCCGGACTCGCACTTCGGTCGACCAAGAGTATCGCTGCTGAGCGACTCTCCGCTGCACGGAAACAGCCTGAATCACATCCGGCAAGCCGAACGGAGACGCTCATGCAGTGGGTTTCACGGGAACACCCCGGGATCGATCGGATCGCCAGCCCCTGGCTGATTGCACGCTTCATCGACGAGACACCAGACTTCCTGTTCGTACCACCGGGGGACGTGCTCCGCATTGCCAATGAAACCGGCGCAATTCCGTATGACGTCCCGAATGCCGAGCTCACGACCGCAAACGAGCTTTGCAGCTTCGACGAACTCCTGGACAAGTACTACCTTGCTGGCGACCCTGCGCTGCAGTTGATGGCGGGAATCGTGCGCGGAGCGAGTACGTCGCGGCTGGAGCTGACCCCACAGTCAAGCGGGCTCCATGCCATTTCACTCGGACTGTCCCGCATTTTCGCTGACGACCGCGAGTTGCTCGAATATGGCATGGTGATGTACGACGCGCTGTATGCATGGTGTCTGAGCTGCCAACCAGAAACGCATGTGCCAGCCACGCGACTGCCAAAGCGAAGCTAGTCGGGACCGGCAAGCCGTCCAACGGCAGCTGGACGCGTCAAGTTCGAAAGCACTGCGCCGTACATTGGCAACGAAGCAGGCGACGTGTCCGAACATGCCGCCCGCCATAAAGACCAAAGCAGGTTAGGCCACCCACCGAGATGGCCGCATTGTTCTTCCAGATGAAATCAAACGTAGACCTCCATCCATGCGTCTCAGACCTCAGATTTATGGGAACTTAAGTATCTCGCTCTGAAGCTATCGGATGTCTCAAATGGCTTGGTGGTTACTTCTGAGGCCAGCACGACCCGCACGTGATCGCGCAGACGTCGCAGCGTCCCCTTATCAGCGTTTATCGCAATGGAAGCGACTGTGGATCATAGAAAAAGCGTGGATTCGAAGCCTGTTGGGCTCGCAGAATGTCGCACGTGAAAGTCAGAATACAAGCGTTGCTGTAGCCAAGACGGTGGCAGTGCTATCCAGCCGGTTCTTGCTGGTGACCGTAGGCACCCAGCGCACGCTGAATGAAAGCGGCGCCTTGCCGCCAAGCTTGGTGTCGTACGTGACGATCGGCCCGATCGTGAAATCGTGGCCGCGGAAGCCATTGAGGCGGTCGGCCGTGGGCCCGGTGTCGTTACCCAGTTGCTGAACCGTGCCCATGACGATCCCTGTACCCCAGGCGCCGAACTTCTTCAGCCCCATGACATCAAGCGTGAACAGCGGCGCATTCTGATAGTCAGTGGCGCTGTTGCGCGTATAAAACTGGAACGCAGCCACGCCGTTAAACTCCAGCCCGTATTGCGGCATCACGTGCGTGAATGCGGCCTGCGGCACGAAGGTCCAGTTGTTCAGGCTCGGATTGGCCAGAGCGTTCTTGTCGTATTGCCCAGTGGGGGCCCAGACATTGAAGCTCAAGGCCATGTGGCTGTTCTGCGAGAAGTGAAAGCCGGCGATGATCGGGCTGAAATAGATATCGTAAAGATTCGACGCCCGATCCGAGATGCCACGCGAGAAGCTGGCGCCGCCGGCGGTCACGCCCGCGTTGGCGTGCACCGAAGTCCAGACATAGGGTAGCGTGAAGCTCGAGGCAAAATTCCAGGCGCCGGGGCCCGTATCCCACACCTTCATCAGTGTGGCCAGCGTGAACGCGATCTTCGCGTCAACGCCAAGCGTGGTACGGCCACCGATCGGCACCTGACGACCGCCGCTGATCGATCCGTCCATATAGAGTTGCTGGAGATTGGCTATCCATACCGGCTGGTCCGGGATGACGGCAACGTTGGACGACACGCTGGTGCCCGCCACCGGTCGGCCCAAAGCGCCCTCCGTGGCATGTCCAGCCAGCGGTGCCGTCAGACTGCCAGCGGCGATGGCGGCCAGGACGGGGCCACTTGCACGCTTCATGGTGTGTCTCCGTGTTAAGAGTGCTGCTACGACTTACAGTGGGTGGGGATGCGACATTGCGAGGAAACGCGAAGACGCGCCTCACCCTTGGCCAACGCCATCCAAGAGAGGACAAAGGCGTTCTCAGATCCAGAATGCCGCCTTCGTCCAAGTACCTTCCGCCTTTCCCGGCGCGCTCTGCTTAGTCCACAGCCTGAGCCTGCGGAAAACTCCATGCGCCACGGACAATCTCGGCGTGCGGCCGATACAGGCGTACGGTGTAGTTCCACCCGGGAACAATGGGCAGGCAGTTGGGCAACTGTCCGTTGCACCCGCCGAACTGGATCGGAATCGACCCGTCACTGTTCTTCGTCGCTGTGATGTTGTTGACGGTGTAGGCATTGGCCGCGTTTCTCTGGAAGTAGCCTTCAGCGTTGTAAACGCTGATCGACCAGAATCCATCCACGGGCACATCCTTCACGTTCACCCGGTACACGGTCTTTCCGTCGTTCTTTTCCGGTGTGATGTTTAGGTAGATGGCGTCCTTGTCGGGGTTGCCACCCCAGCCAGCCGCCGTGCCCATCAGGTGGCGCACCGGATCGACCTCGCCCTTCTTGCCGAATGACCTCTTGAAGTCCGGTGTCGTGGCCGACAATGCCAGCAGCGCGTCGCGCACCTTCTTCTGGCTGGCCTGGTCCCAGTTGGGCAGATCCAGCGTTCCCGTCGCCTTTTGGCTGACCTTGATGGCGTCCTGCAGCGCATGGACTTGCTTCAGGTCATTCGAATCATTCGGATTCACCAACGTGCGGATGGCTGCGGCCACATAGCGCGTGCCGACGTTCTCGCGCGTCAACGTATGCGTGCCGGCACCGTAGAACACATTGGGTACAAAGTGGTCCTCGCTGATGACCTGCAGCGACATGAAGCGCTTGCCCGGGTCCGGCATGGTAATTGTCACCGGGCCAGCATCGAGATCGAACACGCCCGAGGAATACAGCGTGTCACGGTTCAGGCGGATGACGGCCTGGTCATCAATCGACGCGGGCTCGCGCCGGTGCTGCAGCTTACCCACGCCACCCTGCTTTGCCACTCCGACGATATACATGTCGGACTCCGCCCGCACGAAGTTATCTACCGTGACCAGCACGGGCGCGCCGGTCGCCTGAGCAGCGGCAATCTGGCCGTAGGTGGTACTCACGCCAACGAGTGCGAAGCCCATCAAGGCGTTGGAAATCATTGTTTTCTTCACAGTTCCCCTCCGTCGTATCGGGTTTTCATCGTCACACCGGCGCCTTGGCGCCTGCGCCTGATTCTTACTCGGCCACCACCATGGGCGGCTGGCGCCATTGGCCAGACAGCATCTCCTGTTTCGGCAGGTACACGCGCAAGATGGTATAGAAAGACCCGTCAGGCGCCGGCAGCCAGTTGCTCGCCTTATCCTTGCCTGGACTGTCTTTCTGGACATACAGGGTGAGCCCACCGTCGCCATCTCGCTTGAGTTGGCCGAGCATCGAAGCGTTGATCAGATACCGGTTCAGAGGGTTAGCCACCAGCAACTTGCTCTGGCCGTCATACATCGTTAGCGACCAGAACGCGTTGGCCGGCGGCAGTTTGTCCTTGTCGAAATGCAGCGTATAGCGCGTGGCGGCTGCATCCAGCGGCTTGCCTGCGGCATCCAGGAAGTAGCCGGGATAAATCGCCTCTTCCGCCGAGTTGCCGAATATCCCCAGTACTGCCGCTGCATAGCGGTACATATAGTTGTTCTTCAGGTGCTCGCGTGTACCAAACAAGTCGCCGCTGGTGAGCTTCCCGGTGTCCAGTTGCGTCTTTTTGAATTCCACGAACTGGGTCTTGCCATCAGCGATGCCGCCCGCCATGGACTTCTGTATCTCTGGCGATAGCGAGTTTTTGTCGAACGACAGGCCGCGGCCCACACCGATTTTTGCGAATCGCGCCATCACGTCCTGCTCGCTCGGCACCGTCGGCGCGAACTGCAACATGAAGTTCAGGTAGCGGAAGAAGGCCAGCGAATCCGTGGCATCCGCGACGGGCTTCGGCCAGTCGATGGGGGAAGCTGGCGCTGGTGCCGGCCTGCCGAGAAACGCGCTCAGCGTCCGCACCTTGTAGCCGTTCTGGATGGCACGCACCCGGCGCAGGTCCTTGGCATTAAAGAGCTGCGTGCGATAAATAGCATAGGCAATACTGGATTCGCTACGAATCACGGCCTTCACGTTGGCTGGCTTCTCGCCGCTCCAGTCGGGGCCCACGATCATGTAATTTCCGCCCTGGTTGCCGCTGGTGCGAGTGCCAAGATAGGCGAAGTTGTGCGTATAGAGATCGATCAGCTGGACGGAGTAGTAGCGCTTGTTCTCGATGGGCGGCAACGTCAACACCAGCGGCTCCGCGCGCAGGTCCATCCAGACGAATGAATATGGCGTGTCCGAATTGGGCGTGATGATCGCCGTGTCGTTCGGCGTGAAGACGTTGGCCGTGTTGCCTATCTGGTTAAACGGCGCCTTGAAGTTCGGACCGCCCTGGTCGACGGCCTGGGCGTAGAGCGTCTTGTACGCTTCGACGACCGGGTAGCCGTAGATGTATGCTTCGCGCGCGATGGCGCGAACTTCCGCTTCATTGACTGCGCTCGCGGCTCTCTCGTCAGTTGCCTGTTCCGTCTCAGGACTAATCTTCACGGACTGGCATCCCGACAACGCAAAGACCGACAGCAAAGCGGCCACCAACAGATCCTTCATCGACATCACGGCTCCTAGACATTACAGCAGAGGGTTACATGCTCCAAGTGCAGCACACATGGACAATTGCGACGCCCACCAGCACGCGTTCACGGTCGGCTTCCACTGCCCGCACGATGATCTCGCCCGCCTTTTGCGGGGGCAAGGGGGACGACACCAACGTGCCGGTTCAGAAAGGCTAACTGCGCCGCGACACTGCTTGCGAACGCCGGTTCATCGTGCAAATGCAGCTCAAAGTGGTTGCCTTCCACGAGATGGAACTCGCAGTACGGTATGCGCCTGGACGCCCGTCGCGCGGCACTGGCCGGGGTGATAGTGTCATGGGTTCCGGCCACGATCAACGTAGGCGCGGCGACCTTGTGCGCGTGCCGAATCGGGCTGTAGAGTGGCACCTCCAGAAAGATGCGCGACAGTACTTTGTTCTCCCACGCCGTTCCCGCAGGCAGCAGCCTTGCATAGCCATGCCAGGCGTCGTCGCCGGTCAACGCGGCCATATCGCCGTGACGACCGATGATCGGGCTGTAGTGCTCGCGACGAATGACGCTGCCGCCAAGGTCGCGCATGGCCGCAAGCATCATGCGCAGCAAGAGATGGACGGGTACCTGCTTCATGCTGGCCAGCCCGCTGACATGCGGGACTTGGGCTATGACGGCTCGGACCCGATGATCTGCAGCAGCAGTCTGGATGACGTGCCCGCCCGAGAACGACGTCCCCCACAACACCATGCGATCGGCGTCCACCTCTGGGAGTGAGCGCACATGTGCGATGGCGGCGGCCCAGTCCTGCAGGTGGCGGCGCGGGCTGACCCAGTGCCGCGGCTCCCCTTCGCTGTCACCGAAGTTCCGGTAATCGAAGAGATATGCGGCGTAGCCTTCGGCCACGAACCGCTCGGCAAAGGCTGGTAGACCGGCGGCGCGAATGGCGCCGAATCCATGCGCCATGATGATGACGGGCGGGCGCGTCCCCTGGCTCGGCAGCATCAGCGTGGCCGCGCAGCGCTCACCGTGGCTTTGGAAGAAAGAATCAATGCTGACCATGCAAGGCTCCAATGCGGAAAGCGGCTGAACCTCACACGGCTGTTTCGTCCATGCCGGTTGCCACAAGGTCGCTCGCCGGCCGGCCGCGCGTCACCGTCGTGGTCGTTGCGGCACGGACGAACCTCAGCGCTGGATCGTTGAGGGGATGCCTTGTCAACATCTCGCGATCGGCCGCGAAGTTGTGGAGAACGCGCCAGGGAGGTGTACGGCCCTGACGAGGCAAGGTACTCCGACCCCGTTGCACGTAACCGGACTGCAGGGAATCCATGACCGTTTCTTCCAGCATTTCCCCGGCTGGGGCGATTGGCGTTACGACGTTGTAGCCGTGGCGGTCCATGTGGTTGAACAGGCGGCAGATGTAGTTGGCAGCCAGGTCGACCTTCAATGTCCAGGATGCGTTGGTATAGCCAAACAGGTTGGCCAGGTTGGGCACGTCCTGCATCAGCACACTCTTGTAGGTCATGAGGCTGCTGGGGTGCCGCGGCTGCCCGTCCACCTGCACCTCCATGCCACCAAGGGACTGGAGCTGAAGCCCAGTGGCCGTGATGATGATGTCAGCGTCGAGGCTCTTGCCCGACTTCAGGCGAATGCCGGTTTCGGTAAAGGTCTCGATGTGATCCGTCACCACAGAGGCCTTGCCTTCGCAGATAACCTTGAAGAGATCGCCGTCAGGCACTGCGCACAACCGCTGGTCCCACGGGTTGTAACTGGGCGAAAAGTGCCGCATGTCGGCACCATGACCGAGCTGTTGTTCAACATGCGACAGCAGCCAGGAGCGGACGCGCCGCGGCCACCGCTTTGCGGTCCTGTAGATGATGCGCTGCAAGCGGATATTGCGCCACCGTGCCAGGCCATACACCCAGCGTGCCGGCAGCATCTTTTGCAGGACGGCAGAGATCTTGTCATATGCCGGCACCGAGAAGACATAGCTGGGCGAGCGCTGCAGCATCGTGACGTGTGATGCCTGACCGGCCATGGCCGGCACCAGCGTCACCGCCGTCGCGCCACTGCCGATCACGATGACGCGCTTGCCCCGATAGTCCAGGTCTTCAGGCCAGTGTTGCGGATGGACGCAGATGCCCCGGAACCGCTCAAGGCCGGCAAAGTCGGGCCGGTGCCCGTGGTCATAGTTGTAGTAGCCCGTGCAGGGGATCAGGAACTTGCAAGTGAGGGTATGGGTATCGTGGCTGCCTTCCTGCTGTGTGGTGACGGTCCAGTACTGGTCCTCGCTCGACCACGATGCCCGCAGGACTTTTAGCCCGAACTGGATCCATTTGTCGACACCGTATTCGCGCGCGGTATCGCCAATGTAGCGACGGATCGAAGGGCCGTCGGCAAGGACTTTCAACTCGTGCCAGGGGCGGAACTTGTAGCCGAAGCTGAACATGTCCGAATCTGAGCGGATGCCGGGATACCGGAACAGGTCCCATGTCCCGCCGATGGCGCTGCGCCGCTCCAGGATGCCGACGCGTTTGTCCGGACATGCCTCGGCCAGGTGGCATGCCATGCCGATGCCGGATAGTCCGGCCCCGATAATCAATACGTCGTAATTGGCGTTCACGCGGCGTCTCCTTATGCCTTGCCTTGTCGTCCGGAGACTGTAGCGCGTGGCGCCAAGCCACTCTTGACGTCACGAGACAATTAATTTACGTTACGAGCCATGGATGCCCTAGTGCGAACAAGCGGACTGCGTGGCTACCCGGCGCTGATGCGCGCCATGGGTTGCGACCCCGCGCCGCTGCTGCGGCGCTATCACGTCGACGAAGGGGCGCTCGACAGCGACGACGCCATGATTTCCCTGCGTGCTGTCGTGCATCTTCTGGAGGCCAGCGCGGAACAGACCCGGACCGCTGACTTCGGCCTGCGCTTGTCCAACCACCAGAGCATTGACGTGCTAGGGCCCTTGAGCATTGCGTTGCAGAATGCAACGACAATCCGCGCTGGTATGGATTTCGCGGCGCACCATATGTTTGTGCATAGTCCGGGTCTCGTCTACACAGTCCACGAGCACAGCGAGATTGCGAAGGATGCGGCCGAGGTCTCCATCGAGATCCGGCTCTCGCGGCAGCCGGCCCAGCGGCAAGCCATTGACCTGTGCCTGGCGGATATGCACAACTTCACCCGGCTACTCGCCGGCGACCGATACGCGCTTCGCGCGGTGTCCATTCCTCACACGCCGATTGCATCGCTTAGCACCTACGAGCGCTTCTTTGGCGCCAGGGTATTGGTGGAGCAGCCAAGGGCCAGTCTGCATCTCAGCCGCAGCACGCTTGCGGCTGATCTGCTGGGCGTCGACGCGACGTTGCGGCGGATCGCGGAGGACTATATCTTCCGCAATTTCCGCAGCGAGCACGGCAGTGTTTCGGATCGTGTCCGGCAGGTGCTGCGCGACACGCTGGGCACGTCGAGCCACAGCAAGGCCAGCGTGGCCGATCTGCTGGCCATGCACCCGCGCACGATGCAACGCCGCCTTGCCGCGGAGGCAACCAGTTTCGAGGCCATAAGAAACGATGTGCGCAAGGAGTTGGCGATGCGCTATTTGTCCGAAACCAATCTACCTCTCGGGCAGATCACCCTGCTTCTTGGCCTTCCCGCCCAATCTGCATTGTCGCGGGCCTGCCGTCAGTGGTATGGCGCCGCCCCTTCGGCACTGCGCAAACATAAACGCACCCCAGATTGATGGGTGATTCGCTGCCAGGATAAAAAAATCCCCTCGACCATGTGTGATCGTGAGGGGCTTTTTAACGGTCCGCGACTGGGGAAGAGGACGCCGACGTCGCGCTCTGTGAGAGGCTGACCTTACGGCCGTCCGGATCATCCGCCAGCCAAACCAGCAGGCGAACGACGGCTGTGCTTCGGCAGGAGACACCTGCGTCGGCTGTCACCGATCGGCACTTCTGGATCGGAAGTCGCCATTTAAGTCGCTCGAGAGCGGATGACTGCGAAAGGGCGAGCGGAGACCCTCGAATGCCCTCTGGACGGCCACCGGCGACTGATGGTCCAGGCAGTAATGTGTCGCCGTTTGAGTACCAACGTGCTGCGGGCGTTTGTGTCGCGCCAGTACCGAGTTGGCATCCTATCCAGATTCGGGGTGCGAGAAGGCCTATGGCTTTTGCTTAGCCTCCGCAGGATCGTCGGCCGAACGCCGAGGACGGCACGTCAACCCACGCACGCCCCGTCGCGTAATCCTTCAGTGCCGACCGCCCCTTCAGCCTTGCCTGCTGCTTGCCAGATTCCACAGCGTTGCCGAACGGGTTCCCGTGCGGCAGTACGCAAGTACGGGCTTCGGCAGCTCTGCCACGAGCAAACCGAAGGCTGCAGCGGCTTCGACGGTGACATCACCCGATTCCACGGGCAAGTAGTGCGCGGCCATGCCAAGCGAACTGGCAACCTCCGCGATTTTCGCGAACTGGGTCTGGCCGGCCGCCTCTCCATCGTGCCGGTTGCAGACAATGGAACGGAACCCAATCGCATGCGCCGCCCGTACGTCGGCTCCGCTTAACTGTGGCGCCACGCTCACGTCGTTCGAGAGCTGCCTGATCTGCATGTCCTGTCGGCCCGCGCCCGCTTCCCGACAGCGCTCTATGGCCCCGCGAAAACAGTCGACCGCAAAATCCACGTCTGCCTCCGTTGTGAAGCGTCCGAGGCTCAGGCGAACTGTGCGCTCCGCCGAATCCGCACCCAGACCGATGCCAGTCAGCACATGAGACGGTTTGCCAGCCGCCGAATTGCAGGCCGACGTTGAGGAGATGGCCAGGTCGTCGGCCAACATGGACGGGAAGAAATTGGGCAACTCCACAGTCAGACTGAGTGTGTGCGGAATGCGGACTGCGGAACTGACGTTTTGCGTGATGGCGCCAGTCGCGCGCACACCACTCAGCAAACGCTCGCTCAGTTGCGCGATGCGCTCGTTGTCCGAAGCCATTTCCGTCCGCGCCAGTTCACAAGCCGTTCCCATGCCGACAATCTGGTGCGTGGCGAGGGTGCCAGACCGTAGTCCCTGCTCGTGTCCTCCACCATGCATCTGGCAAGCTATGCGCGATGCCACTTCGCGGCTCACATAGAGCGCACCGATGCCCTTCGGACCATATACTTTGTGTGCCGACATCGACAGCAGATCTACGCCCATCGCCTTTACGTCAATCGCGGTCTTGCCAACCGCCTGCGCCGCGTCCACGTGAAGCAGAGCGCCAGCGGCGTGAACGAGCCGCGAGATCTCGGCGATGTTGGTAAGGGTGCCGATCTCGTTGTTCACCATCATCAACGAAACGAGGCCCGTGTGATGGCTGCAGGCCGCTTCCACGGCGGCTGGCGAGATCTCGCCTGACGGATCCGGCAAGAGGTAGGAAACGGAAACGTCAAGTCGCTCAAGGTACGACGCGGTGTCCAGAATTGCCTTGTGCTCAAGCTTGCTGGTAACCAGATGGCGCCGCGTCGGCTCGCAGTCGAAAAAGCCCTTGAGGGCCAGATTGTTCGACTCGGTCGCGCCGGACGTCCAGACAATCTCGGATGGTTCCGCACCAATCAGAGCGGCGACCTGGGCGCGAGCCTGCTCGACCAGATCCTTTGCCTTCAGTCCTGCAGCGTGGGAGTTCGACGCAGGGTTTCCGAAGACGCCGGCGGCCCCCAGGCAGCCGAACATCGCCTCCATGACACGAGGGTCCGCCGGTGTGGTTGCAGCGTAATCGAAGTACCGCAGAGTGTCCGTGCTCATCATTCATCCTTCAGAAGGGTAGAAATGCTACGACGAGCGCACGAAAAATTGCTTCCAAAATCCATGATCGATATTGGAATGTGGAGCATATGATGCTACCAAATATCACTTTTGTAGAATGCTCTCGCGTTACCTGCTCGCACGGGCAGACTGAAGTGGTGCCCTGCCGGGTCCCTTTGCTGCATCTGTCCTTCGTGGCGGTGAAAGTTGCGGCGTGAGGCAGAGGCCGGCCATAAGGCGCCGCTCGCCCTACCGGGACAAGCAACGGATAGGGATCAAATTTAGGACATTCCAATACCCCAGCACTGAAACGCCAATCCACGACAGTCTTCTTCGCTCTCCATGCCGATAATCCCCCGGAGCGCTGCCATTCAATACCGCACGGCGGCGCCCCTCACAAGAGTGCGACGGAGACTTCGATGACGACAACAACCCCTTGCGCAGACCTGCGCACGCTTCGCGAACGCGTGGTTCGCGATCACTTTGCCGACGAGATCCGGCAGGACTTCGACGCGGTCCTGTCTACGTTTCCACATCCGCACTACGAACTCATTGCGAGCGGCGCAGTGTTCGATGGCAATGATGACGTCCGGAAGTACTACTCGCAAAGTCGCGTGGCCTTCCCGGACCAGCGCAGCGAGATCATCCAGCTTCGGCATACCGACGATGCCGTGATCGTCGAGTTCTGGCTGCTCGGCACGCATCGCGGCAACCTGAACGGCCTGCCACCGACCGGGAGGCAGTTCCGCTGCCGAATGATTGCGCTGTTCCTGTTCGATGGCGAGACGCTGACCTGTGAGCGGATCTACTACGACAGCCTGACCCTGATGCAGCAACTGCTGGCGGGCTTGCCAGCCGTGCAGAAGGTGCAGGCCATTGCCGCCCTGTTGCAGGACACGACGGCAGACCAGACGACCGCGGCGTAGACCGCCATCACCGCCCACAATAGCCACGGAGACACGATATGCCCTTGCCACAAGCCACGACGCATCAGGAACGCCTGCTGACGATCAACACCAACGAAGTCCCGCGCCTGCCGACGGAAGTGCCGGGCACCACTATCACCCCCCTGTTCCTGGACCGTGAGAACGGGGTCTGGGTGCTTTACGGAAGATTCGAACCAGGGACGGTCCTGCCAACGCATTTCCATACGGGCACAGTGCATTTCTACACCACACGCGGCATGTGGAACTACGCCGAGTACCCAGGCGATCCGCAAACGGCGGGCAGCTACCTGTATGAACCCGGCGGGTCCATGCACACCTTCATGGTGCCGGCCGATGCCAGCGAACCGGCCGAAGGCCTGATGGTTGTCTATGGCGCCAACATCAACTTCGTCAATGGCGAGTACCACAGCATCATGGACGCCGGAGCCATCGAGGAAACCCTGCTGGCCGCCGTCAGGCTGGGTGCCATGCAAATGCCGAAGTACATCCGTCCGAAAGGCGGTGCGGAATTTGCCAGCGCCCGGTAGCGGGCACGTCAGGCCAGACGCCGCAAGGCGTCCTGGTCCAGCAGCCTGACGTGCCCGTAGTGCAGTCGCAGGATCCGCTGGCCTTCCCACTCCTTGAGCTGCCGGTTGATGCTCTGACGCGAGACGCCAAGCATGTGCCCAAGGTCCTCCTGAGACAACTGCAGCGCGGTATCCCCGGCGGCGGGCGCGGACAACGCGTGCGCGTGCTGCGCCGCCAGCAGCCGGCGTGCCAGCCTCACCGGCAGCGGTTGCAGGATGGTCTCGTCGATCCACTCCAGCGCCCAGCGATAGCGCCGGCAGATCAGTCGCGTGAACTCCATCAGGAACGCCGGGTGATGGTCGACGATGGCGTGGAACGCTTGCGCGGGCACCATCAGCACCTCGCAATCGACCACCGCGCGCGCGTCATAGACGCGCGGTGCGTCCATGAACAGAGAGACCTCGCCGAACCATTGCCCTGGCTCCAGTACGCTGAGCACCGCTTCGCGGCCGTTGGCCGCCGTGACGCTGAAACGCATGCGCCCGCGCTCCACGCAGAACAGCGCCTCCGGCGACGAGCCATAGGTGAACAGCACTTCGTGCTTTGCCAGTTTCCGGCGCAAGACATGGGCGCGCAACGCGACCTCCAGCTCCGGGGACAGTAGTTCCGTACCAGCATGACCGTTGACATCCGCGAGGCCACCCATGAGCCGTCAGTCCAGCGTGATGTTGGCATCCCTGGCCACGCGCTTCCAGACCTCGATCTCCCGCACATTGACGGCAGCCTGCTCGGCACCCCCAAGGTAGTCGGGGGTAATACCCCAGTCGTTCATCTTCGCCATGACCGAGGGGTCCTGCA
This sequence comes from Cupriavidus sp. SHE, assembly GCF_000812445.1. NCBI lineage: Bacteria > Pseudomonadati > Pseudomonadota > Betaproteobacteria > Burkholderiales > Burkholderiaceae > Cupriavidus > Cupriavidus sp. SHE. The sequence goes on from NZ_JWMB01000009.1 coordinate 55,936, forward strand.
GCGTATCCTTCAGCGCCGCCGCGATCTTGTCGACGATCGGCTTCGGCACGCCCGGCGGTGCAAACATCGCCCAGCCCGTCCACTGGTCGAAGTCGACGCCCTGTTCCTTGTACGTGGCAACGTTCGGGAAGTTGGCAGTGCGCCGGGTACACATCGCCAGTGGCTTGATCTTCCCAGTCTTCACCGCTGCCGTGCCGGAGCCAATGTCGAGCCAGCCAACCTTGATCACATCGCCCATCATGGCCGTCATGACCGCCGCACCGCCCTTGAACGGAATATGGTCAAGCTTGATGCCCGTCTTCTGAGCCAGCACTTCGGCGCAGAAATGGCCGGTCGAGCCCTGGCCCCAGGTGCCGAACTGAATCGGCTTCTGGCTTCGCTTCGCTAGCTCGATCAACTCCTTGAGGTTGTTGGCCGGCAAGTCGGCAGTGGCGACCAGGATGATCGGCGAGGTGCCGACGCGTGCCAGCGTGGTCAGGCCCTTGACCGGATCGTAAGGCAGCTGGTGATAGACCGCCGGCGCCAGCGTGGTCGTGGTCATCGTGCCCAAGGCGATCGTGTAGCCGTCAGGCCTGGCGTGCGCCAGTTGTCCTATGGCAATCGTTCCGGCCGCGCCGGCGATGTTGTCCACCACAATCGGTTGCTTCAGGCGCTTGCTCAGTTGATCGCCCAGCAAGCGACCAAATGCGTCCGCGCCACCTCCGGGAGCAGACGGCACGATCAGCTTGACCGGGCGGGTGGGATAGTCGCCGGTGGGCTGGGCAAAGGCGACGGTGGCAATCGACATGCAGAGCGCCGCGAAGCCACTGCAGAGGGAACGCTTCATGACAGTTGTCTCCTGAGTAGTTGTTCTGACCTGCCAGCTCCGGGGACGCTTCAGCCCGCGGAGAACTCGGCGCCCCCTTTGGGGCGGATGTATCGCGGCACGGGAACCCCGGCCTTGCGCGCGGCCGCAAGGATGCCCTCTTCGATCGCGCCGGCATCGCGGACACTCTGGAATTCTCCCTCGGAGAAAATCACATTGGCGCCGTAGACAACCATGAAGCCTTCGGCTGGCTCTTTCGCATCCGCCGGCACGGAGAAGGTATGCACCGAACCGCCAGGTTCATACAGGTAGCTGCCCGCGGTCTGCGGATCCTCGGGATACTCGACGTAGTTCCACTGCCCCTTGGTCGTGAGGAAGTGCACGGTACCCGTGTGAAAGTGCGGCGGGAGCGTGGTGCCCGGATCGAACTTGCCGTAGAGCACCCAGACGCCGTTTTCGCGGTCCAGGAATAGCGGGATGATGGTAGAGCCCGGCTCGGAGCCGGGAAATTCGCGCGATTCGTTAATGTTGACCGACAACAGCCGGTCCTGGTGCGTGACGACGTTCGGCAGTGGCATTGCTATCTCCAGCAGAGATGGATATGGGGAATGATTTAGTCCAGCTTGATATTGGCTTCGCGCGCGACGCGCTTCCAGACTTCGATGTCGTGCGCATTGATCGTGGCCTGATCGGCGCCGGCAACGTAGTCGGGCGTGATGCCGAGGTCGGCCATCTTGCTCGTCACTGCCGGATCCTTGAGCGTGTCCTGGACGGCCGCAGCAAGCTTCTCCGTGATCGGCTTTGGCAGGCCCGCAGGCGCAAACATGGCCCACCCCGTCCATTGGTCGAAATCGACCCCCTGCTCCTTGTAGGTGGGAACATTGGGGAAATTCGCCGTGCGGCGCGTGCACATGGCCAGTGCCTTGATCTTGCCGGTCTTGACGGCCGACGTACCGCTGCCGATGTCCAGCCAGCCCAGCTTTACCACCCCGCCCAGCATGGCAGTCACCACGGGTGACGAGCCCTTGAACGGGATATGGTCCAGCTTGATCCCGGTCTTCTGCGCCAGCACCTCCGCGCAGAAGTGGCCGGTGGAACCCAGCCCCCACGTGCCGAACTGCAGCGGCGACGCGCTCTTCTTCGCCAAGGCGACGAGTTCCTTCAGGTTGTTGGCGGGAAAGTCCTTCGTGGCGACCAGGATGATCGGCGACGTTCCCACGCGGGCGATGGTCGTCAGGTCCTTGACGGGGTCATAGGGCAGGGCCTGGTAGACGGCCGGGGCCAGCGTAGTGGTGGTCATCGTGCCAAGGCCGATGGTGTAGCCATCAGGCGTGGCCCGGGCAAGCTGCCCGATTGCGATGGTGCCGGCAGCGCCGGCATTGTTCTCGACGACCAGTGGCTGTTTCAGGCGTCGGCCGAGCTGGTCCGCGAGGATCCTGGCGAATACGTCGCCGCCACCGCCCGGTGCGGTCGGGACGATCAGGCGGATCGGCTTGTTTGGATAACCGGCTTCACCCTGCGCCTGCGCGCCGAAGGACAAGGCGGCTACAGCGAGTAAACCGAGGGCGGCGAACTTCTTCATCTTTGTCTCCAACTTCTGTATTTCACGCGTTCCGCGCTTCATGTTCGCTTGCCATCCGCGGATGTAGTTTATGGAACATGAAGAAACGTTTCCACAAATTGTGCGAGGGTACCCGCGCAAATCAAATGGTGGTAAACCCGTGAATCTTTTGTGAGATTTATGGGACGCGCGGGTACCCTGGAAAGAGCGCGCCTTATGCGTCCTGCGTCAGGACGATCTTTCCGAAATGCGTGTTCCTGCGCATCATTTCGCAAGCCTCCGCGACACGATCCAGCGGTAACCTGGCATCGATCGGCAGGCGCAATTGTCCTTGCCGTAGCGCCGGCCAGAAGTCCCGCTGCACGCGTTCGGCAATGACGCCGAAATCCTCGACGGTGCGGGTCCGGAAGGTCATGCCGAGATACTGGATCCGGCGCAACGAATGGAGGTCGAAGTCGAACTCTCCACGCTCCCCTGCCATCCGGCCGATATTGACGATGCGCCCGCCGATCTTCGTGGCGCGCATGCTGTCATTGATGAACGGACCGGCCAGGAAATCGACCAACAGATCCACGCCCTGGCCATTGGTGTGCGCCAGCACGGCTTTCATCCAGTCGGGATCGTTGCTGTCGAGCGCGACGTCGGCACCAAACTCCGACAGGCGCGCGCGGCGGTCGGGCTTGGTCGACGTGCCGATGACCAAGCTGGCGCCAAAGTGTTTTGCCACCTGCAATGCCATCAGCCCCACGCCGGACGATGCGCCCAGCACCATCACGGTCTGCCCGGCTTCCAGCCCGGCGAGATGACGCATTGCCGTATGGGTCGTTCGCAGCGCAACGGACAGGCAGGCGCCCGTCTCATAGTCCATCTCGGGGTCAGGAAAGGGGAAGGCGCGCCGCCAGTCCGCAATCGCATACTCGGCAAAGCCACCGAGGCCAGAGCACATCACCTTGTCGCCAATCTTGTAGGCGGTGACCTCCGTGCCAACCTCGATAACATCCCCCGACCATTCCAGGCCCAGCGGCGTACCGGTACCGCCTGCCGCTCCATGCGCTTTCCCGTCCACCAGCGACAAATCGGCGCGATTCAGGGAACTGGCCCGCACTTTCACAAGGATTTCAGTGGGCTTGGGTCGAGGGATCTCCAACTCCGCAAAAACAAGTCCCGTCTCACCGCGAATCGCAGCTTTCATTGTGCGTGTCTCCTGTCGAATAGGTCTGGGTACGTCGTCACGGAGCCACCACCGTGGAGACGTAAGGCGTATCCATTGTAGAAACGTTTTCGCACTTTACGCAAGATTCCATCGGACAAAAAAATGCCGCCTCACATGGAGGCGGCATTGCCGAGCCCAGACGCCTTGCGCTGCGGCTATGCAGTGGCCTTCTTCCGCGCGGCCGCGGGACCGCATGACTCGCGGAGCACGAGTTGCGTGGTAATCACGATGGTCTCGGGCTCGATGCCCGCGTCACGCTCCAGTTGCTTGAGCATCAATTGGGCGAGCACAGTGCCGACAATCTCCAGATCCCACGTCAGCGATGTGATGGACGGACTGAACAACTGCGACAGGTCGGTATCACCGATGCTGATCACGCTCACATCCCCGGGGGCCGTCCGGCCGGTATGCCGCAGCGCCTGCAGCACCCCAGCCAGGATGCGCGTGCCGAGGCACATGAAAGCCGTTGGCGCTTCAGGCCCAGACAGCAGCGACAACGCTTCGGTGAACGCGAAATCCATCGCGGATTTCTCGCAGCGGATCAGCTTCGGCACCGGCTTGAGATCTTGTTCCTTGTACGCTTCCTTGAAGCCGGCGATACGCTCCCGACCCGGACGCAGGACGCTGCCCGGCGTCAGCAGCGCGATGCGTGTGTGGCCGAGATTCAGCAGATAGCGGGTTGCCTGCAGCGCACCGGTGTAGTGATCGACATAGACGCCGGTGCCAGTCGGACCGAAATCCCGGTCGAGCGCGATGACCGGCATCTCCTGGGAGAGTTGTTCCAGCAGTTTGGGATTTTCCGTCTCGCAGGGCCCCAGGATCAGGCCATCCACGCGTCGGCGGCGGAACAGGTCGATCAGATTCTTTTCGCGCTTGCCGTCGTTATGCGTGCTTGCGATCAGCAAGGCGTATCCGGCCGCCTGAAGCGCAGCCTCCACCGAAGTGATGATCCTGGCGTAAAGCGGATTGGCGAGATCCGACACGATCAGCCCAATGGCGCCGGACGAGCGCGTACGCATGCTCTGAGCAATCGCGTCGGGCTCGTATCCCAGCCGCCGGGCCGCCTTGGACACTGCGGCAATCGCTGCTTCGCTGACGCGACCGGCACGATTCAGCGCACGGGATGCCGTGCCAATCGAAACGCCGGCTTCCTTGGCAACCTCCCGGATCGTGATGCGTGGCTTCATTGGCGACGTTTCACGATACGTTGTGCCGCAACAGGCTTAAGACAAGACCGCAACATCGACTCCCTCCCCGGCTTACTTTGCCGCTGCCCGCCGCGATTGCGCAGCGGGCCAGCGACGCGAGACGCATCATTTTCTGGACGTCAGGCATTCTAGCTCACCAGATGCCGCGGACTCTTCAGGCCTGCGCCCGGGGGGATACCCGGTCGGAAGAGGCAGGCCTGCCGGGCCGGCGGCGCGCTATCGCGGCGCGCCGATCTGGTGGATGGCTTGCCCCTTGCCGTCCCAGGCCAGCCCTGCGCGCCTGACCTCGGCAAAGTACTCGCCTTTGCCGCCGGTCAGTTCGGAGATCTCGAACATGCCGCTGGGCAACTCCGGATGCACAAAGTAGGCAAAGCGTCCACGCGGCCCCATCCGGCCTCCATGCCCCTCGACATACCCTGCTTCCAGCAGGTGGGCCACGATTTCGTCGAAGCGGTCTTCGGTCCAGTAGGCGATATGTTGTGCGCCTTCACCACTGCGCTTGAGCGAGTCCAGATAGAGCGATGGGGCGTCGTCCCGCTGCTGGATCAGTTCAATCTGCAGGTCGCCCGAGTTGGCCAGCGCAATCGACAGCTTCGGCGGCGTGGCGGGCTTGCCGTAGTAGCGGTATTCCGTGGTGCCCACGTCTTCCTTGTAGAACCACGGTCCGACGCCCAGCTTCTCCGTCCAGTGAGCCATGGCCTTCTCAATGTCGCTCACCACGTAGCCAAGCTGCCGGACGCCGCCGAACAAATAACTCATCACTGTCTCCTTGTCCTCTGAAGGTTGCGGTCCTGCTTTTGCAGAAACGTTTTCACAATATAGCCGTATCCACCCAGTTCATGCGGGTAGTGTTTACCATGATTGCCCGCATTTTTCGCGGCAACAACAATCCACCCCAGCAGTGGAAACGTTTCTTCATTTTCACAGAATCCGGTGACATGCAGGAAGCTGCGCTTGCAGGACACCTCACAGGAGACTCATCGAGATGACTCAGTTCAAGGACCAAGTGGCGCTGGTGACCGGTGGCGCAAGCGGCATCGGGGCGGCAACCGCGCGCGTGCTGACGGAGCGCGGTGCGCGTGTCGTCATTGCCGATCTTCCGAACGGCAATGGCGCCGCGGTGGCGGACCGGATCGGCGCCGAGTTCATGGCGCTGGATGTCACCAGCGAGCCTGGCTGGAAAGCCACGATCGCCGCCATCCTTGAGCGCCACGGACGCCTCGACGTGCTCGTCAATGCGGCCGGCATCGTCGGCGACGTGGTCAATGGCACCCTTGCCAACACCACCCTCGCCGACTTCCGGCGCGTGATGGCGGTCAACCTGGACGGAACGTTTCTGGGCTGCCGCGAAGGTATCGAGGCCATGCGCCGGTCCGGCAAGGGCGCCATCATCAATCTCGCATCCGTCGGTGCGTATTACCCGACCCTCCAGAGCGTCGCCTATGGCGCCAGCAAGGGTGCCGTGACGCAACTGACCAAGACCGTGGCGCTGGCCGGGTCCGAGAACGGCCACCAGATTCGCTGCAACTCCGTCCATCCTGGCAAGATCGCCACACCGATGCTCGAGACGATCTTCGATCAGTACAAGCAACGTCAGGCCGCGGGCGGCGTTGATCCCCGGACGGCTGGCCGGCGCATTCCGCTTGCCGAGGAGGGCAAGCCCGAGGACGTTGCCAACCTGATCGCCTTCCTCGCGTCGGACCAGGCCGGCTACATCACGGGCGGCGAATTCACCGTAGACGGCGGCTGGCGGCTGCTGCGCTGACACCGCATTCCATTCCCATTTGGCGACTGGCACAGCGCAAGCCGATGCCAGTCGCCGATCCCTTTCCGCAAAACCTGATGGAGAACAAGATGTCCGAATCCCTGAACGCCGCACGCATCCAGACCGTGCGTGACCATATGGCCCTTGAGTGCACGCACGAATGGGACGCTGTGATCGACACCTTCGCACACCCCCGCTATGAAATGCACGCCACTGGCACAGTGTTCGATGGGGAGGAAGAGGTGCGCGGCTACTTCGACTCGTCGCGCGCTTCATTCCCCGACCTGGCTAACGAAATCATCGCCATCGCCGCCGCAGATGACACTGTGCTGGTCGAGTTCTGGCTTTCTGGCACGCACCTGGGCGATCTGAAGGCCAATGGCAGAGTTTTCCCGCCCACTGGTCGCAAGTTCCGCGTGCGCATGGCCGCGACCTTCGAGTTCGCGCCGAATTCGGACAAGATCATTTGCGAGCGGCCCTACTCCGCCACCGACGCCAAGCTACGCGCCCTCGGCCTGCTCTGACACTTCGCGGCAATTTCGGATAGAAGCGAGGGCCCGATGGCCCTCGCTTCTTTTTTTCTCAGGCGGCCGACGTGTGGCTTGCCGGGCGCGCAACGCGGCGTGCGTCGGCGCCATCCCTGAAGTAGTACGCGAAAATGACGGCAGCGCAGGCCAGTGCGCCGCTCAGAAGGTAAAGGCTTGCGGTAAAACCGCCGGTGAGCGTCTTCAACGCCCCGACGAGCAGTGGAGCGACCGCGCCGGAACTCGAACCGATCGTCGTGATGACTGCAATGCCCGCAGCGGCGCTGGGGCCGGACAGGATCGTCGCAGGCATCGCCCAGAAGACCGCATAGGCACTGGACATGCCGATCGACGCGAGCGTCAGGCACGCGATGGTCATGACGGGATCCCGCGGAAACAACGACGCGCAGAGCATGCCAATTGCCCCCACCAATGCGGCAATCGCAAAGTGCCAGCGGCGCTCGCCAGTCTTATCCGAATGACGACCGACCAGGATAGCCGCGGTGACCCCGAACAGCGCCGGGATCGTTGCAGCAAGGCCCACCTGCATGACGCTCAGCCCCATGCCCTTGAGCAGCGTCGGCTTCCAGAACGACAGCGCGAAGACACCAAACACGACAAGGAACACGATCAACCCCAGCACCCACACGCGCGCATCAAGGATTGCGTCGCGCATGCGGGCGTGGCCATGGCCGGCGCGATCCTGGTCCAGCATCTGCTCGAGGTCAGTGCGGTCACGCTCCGTCAGCCAGCGTGCCTGCTTCGGGCCTTCTGACAGCAGCAGGTATGCCATGACGCCCAACGGCACGCACGGCAGGCCCTCCAACAGGTAGAGCCATTGCCAACCGCGGAGCTGCAACGCTCCGTCAAGCCACGTCATGATTGCCCCGGCCGCCGGGCCGGCCAGGATCGGAGCCAAGGTATAGGACATATAGAAGATCGCTGTCGCCTGGGCGATGCGCCGCTTCGGATACCACAGCGTCAGGTAATACAGGACGCCAGGAACGAACCCGGCCTCGAATACCCCGATGAGAAAGCGCATGATGTAAAACTGCGTGGGCGTCTCCACGAAGATCATGGCTGCGGAGGCAAGTCCCCACAGGATCAGGATGCGCAGGAATGTCTTCCGCACCCCGATTCGCGACAGCAGCATGTTGCTGGGCACCTCGAACAACGCATAGCCAACGAAGAAAACGCTGACTCCCAGCCCGAACACCGCATCGCTGAACCCTAACTCGTCGCGCATCTGGAGCTGGGCGTAGCCCACATTGGTGCGATCCAGAAAGCTAAAGACATAGCAGACACAAAGCACCGGCAGTATTCGCCAGCTCACCTTCCGGAACAGCCTGCGCTCATCGTCTTCGTTGATGTCAGTACGCACCAGGTCCATGCCATGTCTCCCAGAGTGATAGGCGTCGCGCCGATTATCTGGTCGGGGTCGGGTACGGACTGTCGCCTTTTGGCAGTCATGCATGCGGACTAACCCGCATCGGCGCCCATGATTGCAGCCCGGTGCGAAGGATGGAGAGCGGCACAGTGGCATCGGCCCGGGGATACGCCTACGCCCTGCGGTAGCTCATTGTGAATGGCCGGTTGAGCAAGTCCTTCGGTCCTCGGCTGGACATAGCGGAACGTCTGAGACGGGTTGATAGTTGTCCTAGGTGTCGCATCTCGAAATAAATGGGGCGCCGATTTCAGAGGAATCAAAAGATTACGCAGCACCGTCTCAAACTAATTGGGTCGGATTCTCGCAGCAAGTGGGTACACGGAGTCAAGCACTCAGCCAAGGCGTGGTTAGCGGAAGTGGACCGGTCATCGGCACTGGCAAACGCGACAGTCAGCGACGATCGGATCGCGGCGCGCCGAGGCCCCTTCCCCGGTCGTACAAGACCATCGAGCAGGGCGCGGCAACTAGCGTCTGGTGCGCCACAAGTCCGCTGCTGACGAACATGGGCGGCGTGTACTGCGAGGACTGCGACATCGCGCGTGCCGTCGCGGCAGACCATGTACCGTTGGACGGTGTGTTGCCGTGGGCCATCGATCCACAACTGGCGGACCGTCTCTGGAAGTTCAGCGAACAGTGTCTGGCGGTGACTAGCCCCCCGGCCGCGGCGCCTCCGCCAGCCGCAACTCCTGAGCCAGGCTGATCAACGCGCGCAATCGCGCGGGTACGAAGCGATGGCCGGAGTAATAAAGCCGCAGACCGCCAAACGACGGGCACCACGGCACCAGCACGGGCACCAGCGCGCCGCTCTGCAATGCTTCCTCGATAAACCATTCGGAGAGGAAGCCGATGCCGAGCCCCAGCAGCACCGCCTGCTTGATGGCCCCGAGCTCGTTGAGCGCAAAGCGCACCGGCAGATCCATCTGCAGCTTCTCGCCCTTGCGCTCCAGTTCCCAGTGATAGATGCCGCCGTGGGACATGCGCATGCCGATGCTCTGGTGCTTGAGGAGATCGCGCGGATGCCTGGGCGTGCCGTGACGCTTCAGGTATTCGGGCGTTGCCACCACGAGCATCCGGACATCGCCCGAGAGCGGCACGGCGATCATGTCCTGCGGAACGGATTCGGCCAGCCGGATCCCGGCGTCGAACCCTTCGGCCACCACGTCGATCAGGCGCGACTCGCTCACGATGTCGATCCTCACCTCCGGATAACGCTGCGCATACACGTTGAAGAGCGGTTCGAGCAGCAAGGAAGCCACGCTCTGCGGTGCGTTGATACGCAGCGTGCCGCTTGGCACGTCTGGGCCGGTACCGGCTTCCTCACCGGCGTTCTTGATTTCCGCCAGTGCGGGAGCAATGCGCTCCACATATCGTTGGCCCGCGTCAGTCAGGGCCACGCTGCGCGTCGAGCGATTGAATAGTCGCACCCGCAGGCGGGTCTCCAGCCCGGCCACGGCGCTGCTCACGGCCGTGGTGGACATGCCCAACTCCTGCGCCGCGCCCCGGAAGCTATTGCGGCGTGCGACGGCAAGCACCACTTCCAGCTCGGTCATTCCTGTTCTGTGCATGGATTGTCCTGAATATCGGGATGCATCATCACCCGTGAGACGGCTTATCAGAACAATAAATCATTCCTAGACTGCGTTGCACATCCCACCCGAAAGGAATTCACCATGCAACGCATCGAACACATCTACATCAACGGAGAATTCGTCACGCCACATGGCCAGGAATGGTTCGACCTCTACAACCCGAGCACCGAGGCCGTCATCGGCCAGGTGCGGCTGGGCGACGCAGAGGACGCGCAGCGCGCCATCGCGGCAGCGCAGGCCGCATTCCCCGCCTGGTCACGCACCACGCGCGCAGAGCGCATCGCCGCGCTGCGGCGCATGCACAAAGCCATCGCGGCACGTGAAGACGAACTGATGGAAGCCATCCTGGTTGAATATGGCGCGCCGCTGGTGCGCGGGCGCTGGATGGCGACATACCCGGCCGATGTCATTGCCCAGGCAATCGAGACGTTGGAGTCCTTCGTGTTCGAAGAGCAAGCGGGCGCAGCCAAGGTGATCCATACACCCGTAGGCGTCGCTGGCCTGATCACGCCGTGGAACAGTGATGCAGGGTTTATCTGCAACAAGCTGGCCACCGCACTGGCGGCCGGTTGCACCGCCGTCATCAAGCCCAGCGAAATGAGCGCGATGCAGACGCAGGTCGTGATCGAGGCGTTGCATGAAGCCGGCCTGCCCCCGGGCGTGTTCAACATCGTCAATGGCCGGGGCGACGTCGTCGGTGAAGAGATTGCGCGCAACCCTGGCATCGCCAAGATCTCGTTCACGGGCTCGTCGGCGGTTGGCCAGCACCTCGTGGTCGCAGGAGCGGCCACGATGAAGCGCGTGACGCTGGAACTGGGTGGCAAGTCGCCCACGGTAGTGCTGGACGATGCGGACTTTGCCGCCATCATGCCGCTGGCGCTGCAGGCCGGCTTCCTCAACAGCGGTCAGGCTTGCATCGCGGGCACGCGCATTCTTGTGCCACGCAGCCGACTGACCGAGTTCGAGCAGGCCGCGAAGGCAGGGATCTCGCAAATTCGCTCTGGAGACCCGCGCGATGCTGACACCGACATCGGCCCGATGGTCAGCCGGAAGCAGTGGGAACGGGTGCAGGACTACATCCGTCTTGGGCAACAGGAAGGCGCGACGCTACTGGCAGGTGGTGAAGGCCGGCCCGAAGGCATGAACACGGGATGGTTCGTGAAGCCCACGATCTTCACGCACGCCAACAATCAGATGCGCATTGCTCGCGAGGAGATCTTCGGCCCCGTGCTGACCATCATCCCCTATGACGACGAAGCCGAGGCGATTGCGATTGCCAACGACACGCGCTATGGCCTGAGCGCGCTGGTACTGGGCAAGAACCCGGAAAGCTGCGAACGGGTGGCACGCCAAATCGATTCCGGCCGCGTGCTCGTCAACACCCTGGCGCACGAGCCGCGCGCACCGTTCGGAGGCTTCAAGCATTCCGGGCTCGGGCGCGAAATGGGCCGATGGGGTATCAGCGCGTATCTGGAGCCGAAGACGTTGATGACGAACGCAAGCTGAGCCTGACAGCCCGGCGCCAATCGGCGCCGGTACCTGTCGGCCGATGCCTCACGGGGTCGCCGTCAGTGCCGCGGCTTCCGCGGCACAGTCCCGCACCGGCGGCAGACCCTGGGCACGCACCTTGGCCAATTCGTCGCGCGCTGCGGCCAGATCGGCCTCGAATACCGGATCGGCATGCATACGCGCCACCGTGGCCGCCGCCACCATGCGGCCTTCATTGACGTCGCTCTGCCAGTGCACGTTGCAGGCGATGCGGCTTTGTCCGAAGGCACGGCCGCGTGCCAGGATGGCGTCCGCGCGATCGGGGGCGACCTCGGTCAGCACCAGCGCCCACGCCCAGCCCGCCGCGCTATGACCGGACGGATACGAACCGTCCTTGGCCAGCTTGGCTTCCTCGCCGGGCGTACAGGAAGACGTGTGAGTGGCGACGAACGGACGCGTGCGGTTGTAGCGATCCTTCGCGCGGTAGGTCGCCAGGCCCGCATCGACCAGCGTCCGCCGCAGCAGCATGTACAGGCGCGGCGTCTGCGCCTCGCTGACGGGCGCGTTCAGCGCGCAGGAAAACGTGCCTGCCGCTGCCGGGAAGCTGAGGTCCGCGTCGAGTTGCGCCTGCTTCCAGCGTGCCGACCCCGGCTTGGCCCACTGGGTCTGAGCCAGCCTTGCGGTGTCCTTGTCCAGCGCGAAGGCCACCGACTCGGCCGCCGGCGGCGGCGGCACCAGCGCCAGGCTATCGGGGCGCGCTTCCGGGGCCAGGTAGCCGGCGGGAATGCCGGGACGCAACTCCGGTACCTTGGCCGACGTGGCCGACTGGGCGGACGGATTGGCGGCGCAACCGGCAAACAGCCCGGCCGCGGCGGAGATCGTCAGGGCCAGCACCGCAAGGCGAGCGGGGCGCGGTGAAATCAGGGAACGGTCGGACATTGGGATCGTTTCATGTGTGGGTGTACCGGCAGGCTACCGCTGGCGCGGACATTCGAGAATCGGGCACGACCCCAAGTCGTATCGAACTTTCACCCACTCAACCGCCCACGAGCCGATCCTTCTCCGCCCCCCTCGCCGACCCTTCACTACGGCGATGCCAACCCGACCGTGCCCGATGCGCCGTAGTCAACCGGTGCATCCGCCGGACGCGGCGTTTCGCCCGCACGCTCGATCCAGCCGCCTCCCAGCGCGCGGTATAGATCGACGAGGTTGGTCAGCCGCGCAAGCCGCGCGTTGATCAGCGTCTGCCGCGATGTGTATAGGTTGGTTTGCGCCGTGAGCACTGGCAGGAAGCTGTCCACGCCCGTCCGGTAGCGCAGTTCGGAAAGCGTGAGCGTGCGCTGGTTCGCAAAGGTGTTGCGCTCCAGCGCGGCGATCTGCTGATCGTACGTGCCGCGTGCAGCCAGCCCGTCGGCGACCTCGCGGAACGCCGACTGGATCGACTTCTCATAGCTGGCGATCTCAATGCGCTTCTCTACGTTCGCCAGTTGCAGGTTCGCGATGTTCGCGCCGCCCTCGAAGATCGGCAACGTGATCTGGGGGACGAAGCTCCATGCCGTCGAGCCCGCCTTGAACAACCCGCCAAGCGAAAGGCTCTCGGTACCGAATGCCGCAGTGAGCGAGATCTTCGGGAAAAATGCCGCTCGCGCCGCACCGATGTTCGCGTTCGCCGCAAGCAGGGACTCCTCGGCCTGCATGATGTCCGGGCGCCGGGTAAGCAGGTCCGACGGAAGCCCCGCCGGAATATCGGCCAGCAGGGCCTGGCCATCGAGCGGCAGGCCTTGCGGCAGGTCCTCCGGCAATGGCTCGCCAATCAGCAGGACGAGCGCATTCACGGCTTGCGCGCGGGCGCGCAACTGCGCCTGGAGATTGGCCTGCGTTTGCTCCACCACACTCTGCGCCTGCCACAGGTCGAGCTCGGTACCGGTACCGGTATCGAACTGGATCTTTGTGAGGTTGTACGAGTCCTGCGCCGTCTTGAGCGTGTCCTGCGTGACCTTGAGCAGGTCATCGTCGGACAGCAGGGTCAGGTACTGGTCAGCAACTTGCGAGACCAGCGAGATCTCTGCCGCCTTGCGCGCATAGGCCGTGGAGAGGTATTGCGCCAATGCCTGATCCTTCAGACTGCGGATACGCCCCCAGAAGTCGATTTCCCATGAGGCTTGCAGGCCTACGTTGTACACGCTGTAGGGGTTGTTCTGCGTGACCTGCAGCTCCGACGGCAGGCGTGACCGGGTGTCCGTGGCCACGGCATTGATCGCGGGGAACAGTTCGGCGCGCGTGATCTGGTACTGCGCTCGGGCAGCATCGACGTTGAGCACCGAGACGCGCAGGTCGCGGTTGTTTTTCAGCGCAATCCCGACGAGCTGCTGCAGGCGCGGATCAATGAAGAAGTCGCGCCAGCCGATATCGGTCGCGGGGGCGTCATTGGCGCTGCGAGGGCCTTGGTCGCCGGTGGCTACACCCGGCGGCACCGCGTAGACACCGCCCTGCGGAAAGGTCTCCGAAACTGGCGCGTCGGGCCGCTGATAGGACGGCGCCATGGTGCAGCCCACGAGGAGCACGGCGGCCGCTGCAAAGACGGTTCGCTTGTCCATGTCAGTGTCCTTCCTTGCCCGGGCCGTTATCGCCGCTTTCGCTGTTACTGCCACCGCTACCACCGTTGTCAGCATTATCGGCATCGTGGTCGTGCGCGTGATGCGCTTCGTAGTGCTGCAACGCGACGTCGGGGTCTTCCTTCTCCCCGGCCACGCGCGCGCGAAGCACGACGAAGAACATCGGGATCATGAAAATGGCGAGGAACGTGGCCGTGATCATCCCGCCGATCACGCCCGTGCCGATCGCGTGCTGGCTGGCCGAACCGGCGCCATTACTGATCGCAAGCGGTGTCACGCCGAGAATAAACGCCATCGACGTCATGAGGATCGGCCGCAGCCGCAGCCGCGACGCTTCGAGCGCCGCCTCGATCGGTCCCATCTTGCCCTCAGCCTGCAGGTCCCTGGCGAACTCGACGATCAGGATGGCGTTCTTCGCCGAGAGGCCGACCGTGGTCAGCAGGCCCACCTGGAAGAACACGTCGTTCTCAAGACCGCGCAGTGTCACCGCGAGCAGTGCGCCAAGCACGCCGAGTGGCACCACCATGATGACCGCGAACGGAATCGACCAGCTCTCGTACAACGCAGCAAGGCACAGAAACACCACGAGGATCGAGATGGCGTACAGGATCGGCGCCTGCGAGCCGGACTGCCGCTCCTGGAAAGACAGTCCGGTCCATTCGTACCCGATCCCGTCGGGCAGCTTCGCCGCGATCTTCTCCATGGCCGTCATCGCCTGGCCGGTGGCCTTACCTGGAGCAGCCTGGCCCTGAATCTCGATCGACGAGATGCCGTTATAACGTTCGAGCTTCGGCGATCCATAGGCCCAGTGCCCCGACGCGAACGCGCTGAACGGCACCATTCCGCCCGTGCTGTTGCGCACGTACCAGAGATGCAGATCCTCTGGCGTCATGCGGTATGGCGCATCGGCCATCGCATATACCTTCTTGATCCGGCCATCGGTGTCGAGGAAGTTGTTCACGAACGCGGACGCCCACGCGATCGAGAACGTCTGGTCCACGGCCGATGCCGTGACGCCGAGCGCGTTCGCCTTCTCCCGGTTGATATTGATCTTGAACTGCGGCGTGTCGTTCAGGCCGTTCGGCCGTACGAGGGCGAGCATCGGCTCCTTTGCCGCCATGCCAAGCAGCATGTTGCGCGCCTCCATCAGTTTCTCGTGGCCAAGGCCCGCGCGGTCCTGCAGTTCGAAGTCGAAGCCCGAGGCCGTGCCCAGCTCGGGAATCGACGGCGGATTCACCGGAAACACCATGGCGTCCTTGTAGCTGGCGTAACGTCCGAACATCCGGCCCACCAATGCCTGAACCTTCTGGTCGGCACGCTTGCGTTCCTTGTAGTCCTTCAGCCGGACGAACGCGAGACCCGAATTCTGCCCATTGCCCGCGAAGCTGAACCCGCCCACTGTGAACACCGATTCGACGATGCTGCTCTCGTCCTTCATCAGATAGTCCGCGATATTGGCGAGCGTACGCGCCGTGATCTCCTGCGTCGAACCCGACGGCGTCTGCACGAGCACGAACATCGTGCCCTGGTCCTCGTCAGGCAGGAAAGACGTCGGCAGACGCAGGTACAGCAGGCCGACCACGGCGATCACCGCGAGATAGATCACAAGCCATCGCCCCGAACGCTTGATCACGTGGTACACGCCGCTGTGGTACTTGTCGCGGCTCGTCTCGAACATCCGGTTGAACCACCCGAAAAAGCCCGTCTTCTGTTCGTGGTGGCCTTTCGGGATCGGCTTGAGGATCGTCGCGCACAAGGCGGGCGTGAGGATCAATGCCACCAGGACCGACAGCACCATGGCCGCCACGATCGTCAGCGAGAACTGGCGGTAGATGGCACCGACCGAACCGCCTGAGAACGCGACCGGCACGAACACAGCGGAGAGCACGAGCGCCACGCCGATCAGCGCGCCGGTGATCTGCCCCATCGCCTTGCGGGTGGCTTCCTTTGGCGACAGGCCCTCCTCGGCCATCACCCGTTCGACGTTCTCCACGACCACGATCGCGTCGTCCACCAGCAGGCCGATGGCAAGCACAAGCCCGAACATCGATAGCGTGTTGATCGAGAAACCCACCGCCGCCATGATCGCGAACGTACCAAGCAGCACCACCGGCACCGCGATCGTCGGAATCAGTGTCGCCCGCAGGTTCTGCAGGAACAGGTACATCACAAGGAACACCAGCACGATGCCTTCCAGCAGTGTCTTGAGGACTTCCTCGATCGACAGGCGCACGAACGGCGCCGTTTCGTATGGGTACTCCGCCACCAGACCGTGAGGGAAGTACTTCGAAAGCTCTTCGATCTTCTGCCGCACGCCCATCGCGGTGTGTAGCGCATTCGCACCGGTTGCGAGCTGGATGCCGAGCGCCGTGGCCGGATGTCCGTTGTACCTGGAATCCACGTTGTAGTTCTCGGCGCCGAGCGCGACGCGTGCCACGTCCTTCAGCCGTACCTGCGAACCATCCTGGTTCACCTTCAGGAGGATGTTGCCGAACTCCTCTGGCGTGCGCAGCAGCGTCGATTCGGTAACGGTCGCCTGGAACGACTGGCCCGGCACAGCTGGGGTGCCGCCGAGCTGACCACCCGCTATCTGCACGTTCTGGGAGGTAATCGCGCTCGTCACATCGCTCGGAGTCAACTGGAAGTTGGTGAGCTTGTTCGGGTCCAGCCAGATGCGCATGGCGTACTGGGTGCCAAACAACGTGACGGTACCCACGCCATTGACGCGACTCAGCGGGTCCTTGATGTTCGAGGCAACGTAGTTGGCGAGGTCATAGGCGTTCATGCCCCCGTCCTGGGAGTAGAACGCCGGTACGATCAGGAAGCTGCTGCTCGATTTGGTGACGCTGATGCCGAGTTGCTGCACCACCTGCGGCAGGATCGGCGTGGCCAGCTGCAGCTTGTTCTGCACCTGCACCTGCGCAATGTCCGGGTTGGTGCCGGGCGCGAACGTCAGCGTGATCGTCGCTTGTCCGGAATCGTCACTGGTCGAGGAGAAGTACAGCAGATGGTCCAGTCCGCTCATCTGCTGTTCGATGACCTGAGTGACGGTGTCCTCCACCGTCTTGGCTGACGCGCCGGGGTAGGTCGCGGCGATCTGGATGGCCGGCGGCGCAATGGTCGGATACTGCTCCACCGGCAGCGTGAATATCGACGCGCCCCCTGCCAGCATCAGGATGATGGCGATCACCCAGGCAAAGATCGGGCGATCAATGAAGAAATTTGCCATGTCGCAGGCTCCCGGTTAGTGCGCTGCGGCGGTTGGGGCGGCAGTTGCGGCGCTAGCGGGGCTGGCCGAGGGGCGACTGGCAGCGCCCGGCGGCGGCGGAAGTTGCGCGGCGACAGGCTTGACCGTCGCACCGGCGTGCACCTTTTCGACACCCTGAACGATCACTCGGTCGCCGGGATTTAGACCACTATTGACGATCCAGTTCTGGCCCTGCGCGCGCGCTGTAACGACCGGACGCGACACGACCTTGTTGTCCTTGTCGACGATGAGCACGGACGCCTGGCCCTTCTGGTCGTGCAGCACGCCAACTTGCGGCACAAGGAAGGCCGTGTCGTTGGTGCCCTCGTCGATACGCGCGCGCACGAACATGCCGGGCAGCAGCACGCGGTTGGGGTTGGGGAACAGCGTGCGGATGGTGACCGACCCGGTGGTCTGGTCGACGGTGACATCGGTGAACTGCAGCTTTCCCTGCTCCGCGTAGGTACTGCCGTCCTCAAGGATCAGCGTTACCTTCGCCGCCCCCGGACCGCTCGTTTTCAGCCGCCCCTCCTCGATTTCCCGGCGCAGCTTCAGGCCGTCCAGACTCGATTGATTGAGGTCCACGTACATCGGGTCCATCTGCTGCACCGTGGACATCAGCGTGGCCTGGCTCGCCTGCACGTAGGCGCCCGGTGTCACCTGCGAGATGCCGACCTTGCCCGTGACTGGCGAGATCACATCGGTGTAGTTCAGGTTGATCTGTGCTGCGTCCACCGCCGCCTTGCCAGCGTCGACGTCGGCTTCCGCCTGGCCCTGCGCCGCCACCGCGTTGTCATAGTCCTGCTTGCTCACCGCGCTAGCCGAAACGAGCACCTTGTAGCGCGCCACCAGTGCGTTCTGCGTGACCAGGTTCGCCCTGGCCTTCGCCAGCGAAGCCCTGGCATTATTGAGCGTGGCGACATACGGCGCGGGATCGATCTTGTAGAGCCGCTCCCCGGCCTTCACGTTCGAGCCCTCGATGAATTCCCTGCGCAGTACGATGCCGTCCACGCGTGCACGCACCTGCGCTACCAGGAAGGCGTTCGTGCGGCCGGGCAGCTCGGTCACGACCGGCACGGCGGTCGGCTGGACTGCCACCACACCCACTTCCGGAATCTGCGGCGGCGGGGCTGACTGCTTCTGCCCGCATGCGGCGAGCACAATGGCAACCGTCGCAAGGCCGATCTGGCGAAATGGCACCCGTTCCATGCGCATGGGGGGACCTCATAGGTTTGCCGAATGAAAGCAGACAGCCCGGCGGGTTCGAGAGAGACAGGCAAAACGGCCCGGGGAATCGGCGTCACGCGTGCGCGACGGCCAGCCGGTAGATGTCAGCCGATTCCAGGACCGGCTTCGTCACGCCGATACGCACGACATTCAGCATGGCATCGCCGATCAGTCCAGTGGTCAGAATGCTGGCGGGCGATATGCGACGGAGCAGCACCAGCAGCGGCCTGAACACGACATAGATCCACCGGTAGATCGCGGTGCGCGACTGGATGCCGCCTTCGGGAACAATCGCGGACGGCCGGAAGATGGCAACGCCTCCAAATGGCAGCCGCTGCAGCGCGTTCTCGGTTTCGCCCCGGACGCGCGCCCACATCGTCTTGCCCTGTTCGCTGCTGTCCGCACCGGCGCCTGACACATACACCATCTTCATGCCCGGGCTGCGGGCGAGCAACTGTTGCGCGCAATGCAGCGTGAGGTCGTAGGTGACCGCGCGGTATGCCGGCTCGGGCATGCCGAACGAAGACACACCGACGCAAAAGAAGCATGCGTCGATATCCGCAAACATGGCACCTGTCGCTTCGAAGCGACTCAGCTCGGAAACAACGTAAACGCTCAGCCTCGGGTCCACGTAACCGGGTGGCGCGCGCCGGCCCACCACGATGATCCCGGTGACGTCTCGGGCTTCAAGACACGCCCGTAATACACCCTGGCCAACCATTCCCGTCGCACCGATCAGGACAACTCGCATAGCGTTGCTCCGACGGTCGTGGCAATGCTCGCGGCGAATGGCGTCTTGCCTGACCCGCAGCATTACAGGTTCGGCGAGCGCCTTCCGCGCTTGCAGATCGGACAATCAATGTGAATACAGTCACTCATTTATAGTAGAAAAATCCGATGCGTGATGCCGCACAACACGGCGATGCGCGTCCGCGCCCCGCTGCTGGCGCGATCTGAGCGCGAACTGAACACGAACACAACGCGCGTTCGCAACGACGAGTCGTGGTCTGTTTCGCGCGATGCAAGGGGGTATCGATTCATGCGTCGCACTTCGATCGATAGACGGAGTTTGAAACGCAATGGCCGAGCGCATCGGATGCCCCGCGCGGGCGTCCGCACGTGTGCCACGGAACGACTGCGAGGCCTCTCTCGTGCGCGGCGCGCGGCGCCAGCGTTCCGGCATCGCCGCCAGTCTTCCCGCCCACGCGCTCATGGGGCCTTGACCGCTCCTCCCTCGCCGGCCAGCTCGACCTGTCCCGGGCCACCAGCCCGGTGTCGTCGATCGGCGAACCTGACGCGAACGGGTTTGCGGCGGAGACCCTCAAGCTACTGAGTGACGTAGCAGGCCTCTCGCAATGCACGGTCTTTGTTTATGCGTTCCGCAACTGGCCAAGCACCATGTCCGTCGCGGACCATCGCAGCGGGCGGTATCTGCGCGATGTGGCCGACACCAACGCGAGCCGGTTCTATGTGCTGGACGGCAGCCAGCGCATCATGACGACGGCCGGGCCCCGACGGCGTCCGAGTGACAACGGTCTGATGCTGCACCAGCAGACAATCGATGAGATCGAGCAGGTGGAAGCCATGGCGCCGATGATCGCCCACGCCGCGCCACCACTACGCACTGTGCTGGCAGGTGCAGATGGGCATTCCCCAGCTCATGCTGGCGCGCCTGCGCGGAACATGCCCCGACCTGTCCAAGCGCGAACTTGACGTGCTGCGTGGCGTACTGGAAGGCAGCACCACGCATGACATTGGAGAGCGCTTCGGCGTCAAACCTTCCAGCGTGGTGACGTACCAGAAGCGGGCCTATCGCCGGCTCGGCATTTCCGATTGCACCTTACCCGAACGGGCTCGGTGTCGCCAGGCGCATTGTCAGCGCAAATGAAAAAAGCCGGCTTGCGCCGGCCCTGAACGGCTCGTTAATTGGGACAAGCACCTGATCATTGGGACCAGGCGCCTTCGACGCCGGCTGACGCAGCCAAAGTCACTGCTGGAAGCGTGGGCAATGGAATGAAAGAAGCGCAAGAAAAAGCGCACGTACTGGTACGCGTTCCATGAACGGCCCAACTTGCTGCTCGATCACCTCGAGCAGCAGATCGAGAAGGCCTGCGTCTCGATTGATTGGCCATTTACTGGGGCGGTCGCTGCAAACGTCTACGGAAGGCGCGGCTGCGAGCATCGACATTGCAGGGTCGGACTCCGCCGTGCCGTCGCCCGCGGCTTATCAGGCATCGAAGAC
Source organism: Cupriavidus sp. SHE (assembly GCF_000812445.1). Classification (NCBI taxonomy): domain Bacteria; kingdom Pseudomonadati; phylum Pseudomonadota; class Betaproteobacteria; order Burkholderiales; family Burkholderiaceae; genus Cupriavidus; species Cupriavidus sp. SHE. The sequence continues at coordinate 76,867 of NZ_JWMB01000009.1, forward strand.
AACGTCCGCTGGCGCGCAAATCAGTCGCCACCTCCGCAAGGGCAAGGTGCAGACCGGCTCGTCAGAGCCGGCCCTGACCGTTCAAGGGAGGTTACGAACCTACCTTGAGCTGGCCGCCACGCCCCAGGCCGCCCTTGACTTCCTGCGCCTTGTAGTTGCGCAGCGAGATCACCATGTTGTTGTAGGCGTCCATGAAAGCTGCCACTGTGGCCTTGCCTTCAGGCGTTCGGGAAAAGCCGCCAAGCCCACCGGCGGCACCGCCACCAAAGGCGCCCATCGCGGCACCGAAGTTGGTTGCCGTCGCATTGCCTTCCGAGATGGACAACTGGACGCCCGAACGGATATCAAACATGGTCAACGTCACGACCGATGCCTTGCCCTGCATGGCCCCGCCAACGAGCGCGCCGACGCTACCCAGCAGGCCGCCCACACCGGCAACCATCTGGCCCGTAGCGTCGTTATCGATGATGATCGCTGGCTCCATGTAGTAGTCAGCCGCCACGCGCTGGCCCTTCTGCTGTTTCGAACCTGCACGGAACTCGCCGGAATTGCGCTGCTTGTCGGTAATCGACGAAAGCTTGCTTTCGGTACGGTTGTTGCCAACCGACGTAATCACGAAGCAGTTTGACTGTTGCACGGCCAGGCGGATCAACGGCTCGATGGTCGTGATCTTCGTGGCTGCACCGAAGCTTGCATACCATTCCTTGCCACGGCCATCATCCACAGCGATCGTGCCCAGAGGCGCGTCGCATCGCTCCAGCGCCTTATTGGCATTCACGCTCGTTGCGCCGCCCGCGGCACCGGTTGCTGCCGTGGGTGCTGTGCCGGTACTGATCGTGCCGCCGCCCAGGTTGGCACAACCAGCCAGAGCCAGGGACGTGACCAATGTGGCCATACGCAAAGAAGTTTTCTTGTTTTTGTACATGGAATCTCTTCCTGTTGATGGAATTGAAGCAAGAAATCTGGGGAGAGGAGAGTTAGCGCAGGTACCAGCCGGAAGGGCCCCAGACCCAGTAGTACGGAGCGCTGCTGTACCACGCAATCCAGGACGTGCGATAGGCTTCGCGCACCCGATACAGACTCTGTTCATCCTTCTTGGCAGCCTGCGCTTTTGGCAGCAAGTCCTTGGCTTCCTTGCTGCCCTTGGCTGCAGCGAGTAACAGCCAGGACTCCGCCTGCGCCGGGTCCGAACCCATCTCCTCGAGGCCCATCAGATAGATGCGCCCAAGCGCCAACTGAGCCTGCACGTGGCCGTTGTCTCCGGCCTTGCGCAACCATTCGATGGCTTGATAACTGTTGCGCTCGACGCCGTCGCCGCGCAACAGGCGCAGGCCGAGGTCATAGGCGCCGTTCGGATTGCGCTCGGCCACCTCTGTCAGCGCCTGCAGGCGGCGCTCGGCATCGGTTGGTTGTGCGCTTGGCAATGTCGATACGCGCCGATCCTGCTCGGTGCAGGTGTTGCCGTTGCACAGGCGTACTGTCTGCGACTGCGGCGCCAACTGTCCTTCCGGCGTCTGTGCGCATCCGGCAAGGCCAAGAACTGCCACGGCCCCGCAACGAACAAGAATATGCATGGATAACCCCCGCCCCGAGATACGCATGCGTCTCTCGAAAATGCTATTTGTAAGTAGTTGTATGAAATTGTAACAGCGCAATATGCAATCTATAAAGCTCATTATGTGAGCCGCAAGCGCATTGTGGTGCGCATGGCACGAACGTTTACATGAATAAGTGAATTAATATACACAAAATACCGACTCACGCAATTCCCCCAAAGAAAGCCATCTCCGCAATGGAGATGGCCAGGAATCCGTGATGCGAGTTCATCTATCCGAGCGGTGGCGCAGACTTCTACGTGGCGGACGTCGGGAGGCTGGAGCGTGAAGATGATTTCGCTGAAGGTGCTGTAGTGGATCAGCCAGACACACCGAGGGATATAGGTTCACGCAATCACACTCAATTCTGTCGCCGCAATCGTTCGCCATGCCGGCCATCAGATGCCGGTGACTGGTCCGCAAGCGGGCTTCCGTCATTCGCAGGCCGCCGGCCGATTGACACCTGCGGCAAAGCGCCACGCAAACTTCCTTGAGCACGATCAGGCGTTTCATACTAAACTTTCACAAAATTCTGAAAGTTCGAAACGAACATGCAACTCTCGCCCCTGATCCAGCGCTTTGTTCTCCACTTCGGGGAAATGGGCAGTCGCTGGGGGATTAACCGAACGGTTGGTCAGATTTACGCCCTGCTCTTCACTGCCTCGCGCCCCCTCAACGCCGACGAAATCGCCGAATCTCTTGGATTTTCGCGCTCGAATGTCAGCATCGGCCTGAAGGAACTGGAATCCTGGAGCCTGGTACGGCTGTCCCACCAGCCCGGTGACCGGCGCGAATACTTCTCCGCGCCCGACGACGTCTGGGCCATCTTCCGCACGCTGGCCGAGGAACGCCGCCGGCGCGAGATTGATCCCACGTTGTCGATGCTGCGCGAGGTGCAGCTCGAAACGCCGACATCGCCCGAGGATCTCCATGCGCAGGCGCGCATGAAGGAGATGTACGGGCTGATTTTCCTGGTTACCACGTGGTTCGGCGACATGCAGAAGCTTGACGTCGCCACGCTGGAAAAGCTGATGCGCCTGGGCTCGCGCGTCACCAAGCTGCTCGATGTGAAGGACCGCCTGACCTCCGCCATCGGTATCGGCGGCGCGAAGGCCTCCGGCAAGGCATCGAGCAAGCCAGCCCCCCGGGAGGCCGCCAAGGCCCCCGCGAAGTCCGCCCGTTCCCGCAAGGAGTAATTCGTGTTTGCAAGTGTCGATCCGGTGATACTGGCCCGCATCCAGTTCGCCGCGAATATCACGTTCCATATCCTCTTTCCCACCATCAGCATCTCTCTGGCGTGGGTTCTGCTGTTCTTCAAGCTGCGCTACAACAAGACCGGCGACGAAAGCTGGATGGACGCCTATCGCGTCTGGGTGAAGATTTTCGCGCTGACATTCGCGCTGGGCGTGGTCAGCGGCATCACGATGAGCTTCCAGTTCGGCACCAATTGGCCGGGATACATGGAGACCGTCGGCAATATCGCGGGCCCGCTGCTGGCCTATGAAGTCCTGACCGCGTTCTTCCTGGAAGCCACCTTCCTGGGCATCATGCTGTTCGGGATGCGCCGCGTCAGCAACCGGATGCACACCATCGCCACGCTGCTGGTGGCAGGTGGCACCACGCTGTCGGCGTTCTGGATCCTGGCACTGAACTCGTGGATGCAAACCCCGGCCGGCTTCGAGATGATCGACGGCCGCGCGCATGTGACAAGCTGGATCGAGGTCATCTTCAACCCGTCCTTCCCCTACCGTCTGGTCCACATGCTGCTGGCTTCCGGTCTTACCGTTGCCTTCCTGGTGGCCGGCATTTCCGCATACCGCTGGCTGCGCAACGATCGCAGCCGCGAAGTCCTGCATTCGATGCGTACGGGCGTGGTGCTGGCGGCAATCCTGATTCCGCTGCAGATCGTGGCCGGTGACCTGCACGGCCTGAACACGCTGCATCACCAGCCGGCCAAGATCGCGGCAATGGAAGGTATCTGGAAGACCGAGAAGGGCGCGCCGGCTGTGCTGTTCGGCCTGCCCAACGCCACGACGCAGTCGAACGATTTCGAGATCGCGATTCCGAAGCTGGCATCGATCTACCTGACCCACAAGATCGACGGCGAAATCAAGGGCATCGACGCATTTGCCGATCGCCACCCGCCCGTAGCCCCGCTGTTCTTCGCGTTCCGCATCATGGTTGGCGTTGGCCTGCTGATGCTCGCAGCCTCGTGGGTCGCTGCGTGGCAGTTCCGCAAGCGCGGCGCACCCGCGCCGTGGATGGCGCGGCTGCTGGTGGTGATGACGTTCTCCGGCTGGGTCGCACTGGTCGCCGGCTGGTACGTCACCGAGATCGGCCGCCAGCCGTATCTGGTGTACGGCGTGCTGACCACGGCGCAGGCTGCCTCCAAGGTGCCCGCGACGATGATCGGCAGCACGCTTGCCATGTACCTGACGCTCTATGCCGTACTGATCGTTGCCTATATCTCGGTGGTATTCCACCTGGCGCGCAAGGCCGGCAAGTCAAAGGGCGATTCCTCCCAATCCGTTATCCCAGGTCAGCTCAGGAGCGCGCAATGAACCCGGCCACGATGCACGATCTCTCCCAGCCGGCCGGCTGGATGCCGCTGGTGTTCCTGGCGTTGATGGGCTTGTCGATGCTGATCTACGTGATCCTTGACGGCTACGATCTTGGCGTGGGCGTGCTGCTGCGGCGCGCCGACGACGCCGACAAGGACACCATGATCGCCTCGATCGGGCCGTTCTGGGACGCCAACGAAACGTGGCTCGTGCTCGGCGTGGGCCTGCTGCTGACCGCGTTTCCAATGGCGCACGGCGTCATCCTGACGCAGCTGTACCTGCCCGTGGCGCTGATGCTGGCCGGCCTGATCATCCGTGGCGTGGCATTCGACTTCCGCGTCAAGGCACGAGACCCGCACAAGCCCTGGTGGAACTTCGCGTTCTACGCCGGCTCGCTGCTGGCCAGCTTCTCGCAGGGTCTGATGCTCGGCCTGTACATCACCGGCTTCCGCTACGACCTGCCCAACCTGCTGTTCGCCGTGGCCGTGGGCCTGTGTCTGGTGGCCGGCTACTGCCTGCTGGGCGCAAGCTGGCTGATCATGAAGACCACGGGCAACCTGCAGTTGCGCGCGATCTACTGGGCGCGCCGCAGCCTGTGGCTCACCGCGATTGGCGTGGCCGCCATCTCGATCGTCACGCCGATGGTCAGCGAGCGCATCTTCGAGAAGTGGTTCTCCCTGCCGAACATCATCCTGTTGGCGCCGATTCCGCTGCTGACGATGGTGCTGTTCGTGGTCATCGAGCGACTGTTGCGCCGGATGCGTGAGCTGCACGCGAACGGCAACGACCGCTGGTGCTGGGTGCCGTTCGTGGGCACCGCCGTGATCTTCCTGCTGGCGTTCAACGGCCTGGCCTACAGCCTGTTCCCGTACCTCGTGGTCGATCGCATCGACATCTGGCAGGCGGCCAGCGCGCCGGAATCGCTGATGGTGATCCTGATCGGCGCGGTGATCGTGCTGCCCACGATCCTGGGTTACACGGCCTACGCGTACCGTGTATTCTGGGGCAAGGCCACGGACCTGCGTTACGACTGACCCCATCGAACCCGTGGCTTTCTGGCGTCGAGGAGGCGCCCATGCCGCAATGCCGCCAGGACTCCCCCGTTCGTCCGCCCCGTCCACACCTCCCGCCGGCCCGTTGCAGCGTCTGCGCAACCAGGCCGGCGCGCAGGTCCGCGCCCTGACGCGCAGCAATTCCGGGCTGACGCTCGACTACGACAACCCACCCGGAGACCCCGGCCTGTTCGGGCCGGACGCGGTCTGCTGGCGCGTCCATTCCGATTTCCCGGCGATGCTGGCCGGGGGTGTCAGCGCGCTGCTGCTGCAGGCGCTCCATCCGCTGGCATTGGCGGGCGTCTGGGACCACTCCACGTTTCGCACCGACATGCAGGGCCGGCTCGGGCGAACGGCGCAGTTCATCGCGGGCACCACGTATGGCAGCCATGCCGACGCCATGGCGCTGATCGAGCGCGTGCGCCGCATCCATGCCTGCATCAAGGGCACCGCGCCCGATGGCCAGCCCTACGCCGCCGACGACCCGGCGCTGCTGACGTGGGTACACGTGGCCGAAGTGTCGAGCTTTCTGACGGGATACCTGCGCTATGTCGGGCCGCTCTCCGCAGCCGAGCAGGATCGTTACTTCGAGGAAGAAGCCAGGGTCGCCGCGCTGCTGGGCGCGCCGGATGTGCCGCGTTCCCGCGCGGAGATCGACGCATATCTGGAGGCGCAGCGGCCGCTGCTGGTCAATAGCGAGCGCACCCGCGAAGTCGTTCAACTGGTAATGACGATGCCGGTGGCCAATCCGCTGCTGATACCGGCGGTACGGACCATGGCCGATGCGGGTGTGGCGCTGCTGCCGCCCTGGGCGCGCCAGATGCTCGGCCTGCACCGGCCATCGCTGCGCCGCTCGCTGGCATTGACCGGCATGCGCGCGCTGGCGCCCACGTTGCGCTGGGCGCTTGGCCCAGGGCTGGCGGCGCGCGCGCGTCGACGCGTGGCTAATCCTCCGAAAAAATGATGATTTTCAGTCACTTTTGTCGCAGCACCGAAGAAGCCTGCTGAACGACCCCAATTCGAATTGACTGATTTTTTGGCTTCTCCTCCGTACTTTAGTCAGAACAGGCAGGACGCATCATGCTGGCGTAATCCGTCCAGGCGATGCCCATGTCCTTGTCCAGTCCCGAAGTCTCGGAAGTCCTACCTCAGGCGCAGCAGCAGGAGCAGGATGTCCTGCTGATTCTGCAAAGCGCTCTTGAGCTACAGCAAGCCGGCGCTTATGAGGACGCGCGGGCCCTGTACGAGATCATCATCGGCGCCGTGCCGATGCACGCCGATGCCCAATATGGCTACGCGATGCTCAAGGTGCAGATGGGCGAACCGGCGGACTCGCTGCGAAACTTCGAGGTTGCCCTCGGCCTCAGCCCCGACAACCGGCACTATTGGGTCAACTACATCAGCGCGCTGTTCCAGAGCGGCCAGGCATCCGCTGCCTGGATCGCACTCGATCTCGCGCAGCAGCGCGGGGTCAAGGGCCCCGACCTCGATTGGCTGATCACGCAGATGGCGCGGTCGAATGCGTCGCCGGCGCCGGCTGCCGTGGCAATGCCTGCCACCACGCCTGGCGCCCCGGATCATGCCGTCGGCAACGCATCCGGCACAGCCACCGCGAGCGGTGACAAGCGCAAGGCGCCGTCCTCGAAAGTGAACAAGGTCAACGCCTTGATCCAGGACCGGCAACTTGAGGAAGCGATAGCGTATGCCCGCGGTCTGACGGCCGAGTACCCGTCAGATGGCACTGCATGGGGCGCACTCAGCCTTGCCCTGCATCAGGTAGGACACTTTCAGGATATCGTCGACGCAGCCAGTCGCTCGGTGGAACTGCAGCCCAACGACCTGGTGATCCGCGGACTGCTTGCCAACGCATTGCGCGAAATCGGCCGCCTGTCGGAATCCGAAGCACAATGCCGCCACATTCTCTCGACGGCCCCGGACGACGCCAACACACTATGGCACCTCGGGAGCGTACTGCACTGCCAGAAGCGGTATGACGAAGCGGCCGTCGCTGGCCGGCGTGCTGTCGAACTTGCGCCCAATAGCGCGCTGGCCCACCTCAGCTTCGGCATGGTGCAGATCGATAGGGGCCAGGTAGCCGAAGCCCTTGGGCATCTGCAAACGGCGATCGAGCTTGACTCGAACAATACCAAGAACAACAGTGCCGTTCTGTTCCGCCTGACCCACTGCGATGCCGTTGATACGGCAACCCTGACCGAAGCGCATTTCGCCTATGGCAAGCGGAACGCGATCCGGACCAGCCCGAAGCGGCACGCGAACGTCCCCGACCCGCGCCGAAAGCTCCGGATCGGCCTTGTATCCGGCGATCTCTACAACCATGCTGTCAGTACATATCTTGGGGCCGTTGTCGAGTATCTCGCGAAGGACCCGAGTGTCTCGCTGCACTTCTACTACAACTTCACGATTGAAGACGAGGTCACTAGCTTCCTGCAAGCGCACGCGGCATCGTGGACGGTCGTGACCAGGATGAACGATGTCGGCTTTGCCGCGACGGTCCGCCGCGATGAGATTGACATCCTGATCGACCTGTCAGGCCATACGAACCACAATCGTTTGCCTGCGTTCGCTCGGAAACCTGCGCCGATCCAGGTGACATGGCTTGGATATCCGGCGACGACCGGACTCGACGCCATGGACTATTTCCTGGCCGACCGCCACAGCACACCGCCAGGACTATTTGACGCGCAGTTCAGCGAGAAGATCGTCCTGCTGCCAGCAGTCGCGCCCTATTGCCCGACTGCCGCCTCCCCACCTGTCAACACCCTGCCTGCCCTGCACAAGGGTTACATCACCTACGGCAGCTTCAATCGGCTGAACAAGGTAAGCCGGCAGGTCGTCGCGCTCTGGGCAAGAATCCTGCACGCAGACCCGAGCGCGCGAATGATCATCGGTGCCATCGAGGGCGATGCAGACCAGCAGACCTGTCTCACCAGGTTTGCCGATGAAGGCATCGACGCCGGGCGCCTGTCGTTCCGTACCCGGACCGAGACACCGGTGTACCTCCAGCAGCACCATCACGTCGACATCTGCCTTGACACGTTCCCCTACACCGGGGCAACCACGACAATCAATGCGCTATGGATGGGCGTACCCACGGTAACCATCGCAGGCAACAGCCCGCTGAGCCGCGGCAGCGCCAGCTGGCTCGGTCAGCTAGGACTCCATCAGTACATCGCGAACGACGCAGACGACTTCGTCCAACGCGCGCTTGCCCTGTCGAAGGACCTGGATGCGTTGAAGCAGCTACGCGCCACCCTGCGCGAGCGTTGCATGCACGCGACGTCGATCCAGCCCGCGAATGTCGCGTCCAGCCTGTCCCTTGCGCTACGCGCGATGTGGGAACGCTGGTGCGCGGGCCAGGCGCCCGATAGCTTCGAAATCGAACCGGTTCAGAACACGGTTGCACCCGCCGCAGCCAGCGAGCACGCGCTCCAGCCCGTCACGTAAGGATCAGCGACCATGACAGCCAGCCTTCCGTCGGAATCCGTGCGCGCCCTGCTCGAGGACCGCATCTACGTCACCCAGCCACACCTGCCTCCGCTCGACGAGTTCCTGCCCTATCTGCAGCAGATCTGGAACTCGCGCGTGTTGACCAATGGCGGGCCGTTTCACCAGCAGTTCGAGCGTGAACTGTGCGAGTACCTTGGCGTCCCTTACCTGTCGCTGTTCGCCAATGGCACGCTCGCGCTCGTGACAGCGCTACAGGCGCTGCGGATCACGGGAGAGGTCATCACGACGCCATACTCCTTTGTGGCGACGGCGCACTCGCTGCTGTGGAACGGCGTCAAGCCCGTCTTCGTCGACATCGACCCGCATACGATGAATCTCGATCCTGCAAAGATCGAGGCCGCGATCACACCGCAGACAACGGCGATCATGCCCGTGCATTGCTACGGCCACCCCTGCGATGTCGACGCGATCCAGAAGATCGCGGACAACTACAACCTCAGGGTGATCTACGATGCCGCCCATGCCTTCGGCGTCCGTAACGAAAGCGGCAGCATCCTGAAGCACGGCGACCTGTCGATCCTCAGCCTGCACGCCACCAAGGTCTTCAACACGTTCGAAGGTGGCGCCATCATCTGCCCCGATGCCAAGACAAAGCAGCGCATCGATCATCTGAAGAACTTCGGTTTTGTCGACGAAGTCACCGTCGTCGCTGCCGGCATCAACGGCAAGATGAGTGAAATCAACGCTGCGTTTGGGCTGCTGCAGTTGCAGCACATCGACGAGGCGCTCGAGCGTCGCAAGGCGATCGATGCACGCTATCGCGAACTGTTGCGCAACATCCCGGGCATTCGTTGCCAGGCGGATGCCGGCGAAACCACAGCCAACTACGCGTACTTCCCCATTCACGTCGAAGCTGACTACCCGATCAGCCGGGATGCCCTGTTTGACAAGTTCCGCGAGCAAGGTATCTTCGCCCGGCGCTACTTCTATCCGCTGATCTCGGATTTCCCGATGTATCGCGGCCTGCCGTCCGCCAGCCGCCATAACTTGCCCATTGCATCGGAGGCGGCGCTGAAGGTGCTGTGCCTGCCGATCTATCCGGCGCTCACTGAAGAGCAAGTTCAGCGCGTCGTGAGCATCATCGCGGAGCATTGAGCATGCGGCTGGCAATCATGCAGCCCTATCTGTTCCCGTACCTCGGCTACTTCCAGCTAGCGGCATCGGTAGACCGTTTCGTGGTCTACGACGATGTCACGTTCATCAAGAATGGCTGGATCAACCGGAACCGCATTCTGCTCGCCGGCGCGCCACACTACCTGACCGTACCACTGGCGGGAGCCAGCTCGTCGCGCCGGATCGACGAGGTCCGCACACAGCCTCGCGAACGCTGGCTGGGGAAGCTGCTCGAGCAACTTCGCCACGCTTACGGGCGCGCTCCGCAGTACGCACCGGTCAGCCGGCTGGTCGAGCAGGTGCTCTCCGATAGTACGGATTCGATCGCACGGCTCGCGGCGAAAAGCGTGATCGACACCTGCGCATACCTCGGCCTGGAGACAACGTTCGTGACGACGTCAACCGGCTACGGCAACGAAGCGCTCAGGAGCGAAGCGCGTGTTATCGATATCTGCGCTCGCGAACACGCAAGTACCTACGTGAATCTACCCGGCGGCCGCACGCTCTACGATGCCGGCACCTTCGCCGCTGCCAGCATCGATCTGGAGTTTGTCGATACGGCGCTTCCTGTGTATCCGCAGTTCGGCGCGCCGTTCGTTCCCGGCCTGTCGATCATCGACGTGCTGATGTTCAATCATGTCGAATCCGTCCACGCAATGCTTTCCCGAGAGGCCATCACCGCATGAACACGGACGCGATAGGCGGCTACCTCGGTCTGGAATTGCCACAGTACGGTCAGGAGTGGTATCCGCAAGCACTGCGCTTCCAATCGGCGCGCGCGGCATTCCTGGCCCTGCTTCGCACACACGCGCCGGCAGCCGTCTGGGTACCCTGGTATTTGTGCGACAGCATGCTCGAACCACTTCGGACCGCGGGCTCGATAGTCAAGCGATACGCGCTGCGGCACGACCTCGGTTGCCCCGATATCGCGCTCGCCGATGGTGAGTGGCTGCTATACGTCAACTACTTCGGTGTATGCGATCGCCACGTGGACGATGTGCTCGCGCGCTTTCCGCACGAACAGGTGATCATCGACAATGCCCACGCGTTCTTCTCGCCGGCGCGTGACAACCTGGCGACGATTTACTCACCGCGCAAGTTCGTCGGCGTGCCGGATGGCGGATACCTGGCGACACGCGCATCGGTAGAGCTTCCCGAAGTGACCGACGATGGCTCGGTAGCCCGTAGCAGCCACCTGCTGAAGCGACTAGCGGGTGGCGCCGAATCCGGCTATGCGGACTATGCCGCCGCGGAGTGCAGCCTGGAGTGGCAGGAACCGCGCCGTATGTCACCGCTCACGCAGCGCCTGCTCGCAGCGATCGACTATCCGCAAGTCCGTGCGCGGCGTGCGTCCAATTTCTCCTTTCTCCATGAATGCCTGGGCAGGCGTAACCGCCTGACGCTTGCTGCCGCTCCCGATTGCGCGCCACTTTGCTACCCATTCCTGGGCGCGCCGCAGGGCCTGCGCGAAGCATGGCGGTCCCAACGCATATACAGCGCAACCTATTGGCCTGACCTCGAGCAAAGCCAGGACATGCCAGAGTTTGAGCGGAGCCTGCCGCGCAACACGCTGTTCATTCCCTGCGACCAGCGTCTTTCGCCCGAGCAGTTGGCTCCGCTTGCCCGGCAGGTCCTGGAGTACCTCGACCGTCAATGATGGTCCCGAATTGACAGACATATTCATGAACACGAACCTCGCCAGGCACGAAGCCGAACTCGAATCCCAGGGGTGGACAGTGGTCCCGCGACTGATCCAGGAGGAACTCGTCGGCATGCTGAACCACGCCCTTGTGCCATCGCTGGACAAGCGTGACGCGATCCGCACGGCAAATGGTCTGATGGAAAACTGTCAGGGCACCGCTCACCACGTGCTTTCCGACGACCGCTGCTATGTCGAACTGCTGGCGAAGTTCGAAGCGCTCGATCCCATTATCAAATGGTTCTTCGGCGGCAACTACATCCTGAACTCGTACGGCGGCTTCATCAACGACGGCAAGACCTACGCCCACGACGTTCACAGGGATATCCGCTTTCATTCGAACGCCAAGCGCTTCATGCTGAATACGCTGGTGATGCTCGACGATTTCACCGAGCCGAATGGCGCGACCCATATTCTTTCCGGTTCCCAGCATCAGCCCGAAAGGCCGTCCAACGACACGTTCTTTCGTGATGCGGCGCGCGTGACAGGCGAGCGCGGTTCGGTCTTGCTGTTCGACTCCCGAATCTGGCACGCCGCCGGAGAGAACACGACAAATCTTCCCAGAAGGGCATTGACGCTGACGTTCACCTGCCCCTTCTTCAAACCGCAGCTCGACTATCCGAGGCTCATGGCCAGCTCCGGCATCTCGACCCTCACGCCATTCCTCCGGCAGGTGATCGGTTTCAACGCCCGGGTGCCCGCGTCCCTCGAGGAGTTCTACGTACCGGTCGAGCAGCGCTTCTATCAACGCGGACAGGACTGACATCATGAGCCGAGATTACAACGCCGAAGCCAAGGACCATCCCGAACACAGCTACGCCTACGCCTTCGACTACCTGATGCATGAGTACATGCTCAAGACGTTCGGGCCATCCATGGTGGCCGGCAGCGCGCTCGAGCTTGGTTGCTTCGAAGGTCATTTCACGCAGCGCTTGCTCGGGCACTTTGCCACGGTCGACGTCGTCGAGGCGTCTTCCGACTGCATCGAGGTCGCCGCGTCCAAGACAGGCGAAGCGGCAACGTTCTATCACTCGACGTTCGAAACATTCGAACCCAAGAAGAAGTACGACAATATCTTCCTGATCCATACGCTCGAGCATCTCGACGAACCTGTCGAAGTGCTGTCCCGCATCCGCCAATGGTTGTCGGAGCGTGGCCGCCTGTTCGTTGCGACACCGAACGCGCGGGCCGGGTCGCGCCAGATTGCCGTCAACATGGGATTGATCCGCCATGCGGCGGCCGTCACACCCGCTGAAGCCGCGCACGGTCATCGCGTCACCTATTCGCTGGACACGCTGAAGGCAGACCTGTGCGACGCGCAGCTGCAACCAGTCACGCACGGCGGCATCATCTTCAAGGGCTTGGCGAATTTCCAGATCGACGCTGCGCTGAAGGCAGGCATCATCTCCAGGGAGTATCTCGATGGATGCTTCGAGTTGGGACGGGTCTACCCGGATCTGTGCTCGAGCATCTACGTGATCTGCGAGCGCGGCGACACCGCCTGAAGTCAGACGGAATGAGTGCGTCCATGAACAAGAAACTGAGGGTCCTGGTTTTCCCCTGCGGCTCGGAGAACGCGGCCGAGATTCACCAGGCGCTCAGGTATTCGTTACATGTCGAGCTGTTCGGCGCATCGAGCGTGGACGACCACGGCCGCTTTCGCTTCGAACGCTACGTTGGCGGGCTGCCGAAGATCAGCGACGCCGAATTCGACAGCGCCTTCTCGCGGCTTCTTGTCGAACTCGACATTGATGTCGTCTTCGCAACGCACGACTCCGTGCTCGACTATCTCGCGCCGCGCGCCCCTGGCATGGGCGTCACGCTGATCAATGGCGACCCGCAGACCGCGGCCATCGCGCGGCGCAAGAGCGCCACCTATGCGTGCTTTCGCGATGCCGACTGGGCGCCGCACGTGTTCCAGTCGGTCGAGGCGGTGAAAGCGTGGCCGATCATCGTCAAGCCGGATCTTGGACAGGGCGGCCAGGGTGTGACGCTGGCAAACGATCCGCAACAGGCTCGCGCGGCGATGGACGCGATGCAGTTCCCGGTCCTGGTCGAGTACCTTCCGGGCGAAGAGATCACCGTGGATTGCTTCACGGACCGCAAACGGCGGCTCGTCTGGACCGGACCGCGTACCCGCGAACGAGTGCGGGCAGGCATCACCATGCGCTCCCGCTTGCTGGCACTGTCCCCTGAGATCGAGGGCATCGCCCGCGAGATCAATCAACGCCTGCAGCTCCGCGGACCCTGGTTCTTCCAGCTCAAGGCGGACAAGGATGGCCGCTGGAAGCTTCTCGAGATTTCATGCCGCGTTGCCGGCACGATGGTCGCGCAGCGCGCGCGCGGCGTGAACCTGCCGCTGATGGCGGTGCAGGATCACCTCGGCCGCGATCTGGTCGCGCTGGACAATCCGCACGTCAACCTGGTGGAGCGGAGTATCGCCACGCGTACGCGTCTGGATTTCGCCTACGACTCTGTTTTCGTCGATCTCGACGACACCCTGGTGCTGAACGGACATGCTGTGCCGCAAACCATGGCGTTCCTGTATCAGTCCAAGGCGGACGGCAAGAAGGTGAACCTGATCACCCGGCACGCGTTCGATGTGGCCGAGACACTCGAGAAGGCCCATATCAGCCGCGGCATCTTCGATCAGATCATCGTGATCACCGACGGCGGCTCAAAGGCCGACCACATCTCGCCTGACTCAATCTTTATCGACAATCATTTTCCAGAGAGACTCGAGGTCGCGAGAAAGCTCGCAATCCCCGTTCTCGACGTGGACATGGTCGAGTTCCTTATCAAGTAGACGGAACCCATGGAAAAGACATCTCCCGATTTTCTGGCTGTGCTGCGCACGGAGCGAAGAGATCTGTTGAACCGGATGCGGCAGACCCGATTCGAATCGCTCAGGGAAGGGTGCAGCCACTCTCAGGTCATCCCCTTTGCCACCTATTCACCGTGGCTCGATGACGAGGCATTCTCCGCCATCTACGAGATCATCAAGCCGTTCACCATGGTGGACGTCTACCGCTGCTACGAGCTTTACAGTCTTGCGCGGCAATGCCGTCGCGTTGCGGGCGAGATCGTCGAAGTCGGTGTATGGCGGGGCGGTACCGGTGCGTTGATGGCTCATGCCTTGAACAACCGGCCGGTGCATCTGTTCGATACCTTCAGCGGCGTCGTCAAGCACGATGCCGAGTTCGATACGCTCTACTCGGGTGGAGAGCACGCCGACACCGACGAAGACATCGTGCGGAGCCTGTTTGCGAAGGCCAACGTGGAATGCCGGATCCACCGCGGCATCTTCCCGGACGACACGCTGCAAAGTCTGCCAGCATCGATCTGCCTCGCGCATATCGACGTCGACACTTACCGCTCCGTCAAGGAATCGTTTGCGCAAATCTGGCCACGGGTTCAGCCGGGCGGCATGGTCGTATTCGATGACTTTGCCGTATTCGGCTGCGAAGGCGCGAACCAGGCCGTCAACGAAATCGTCGCGGCCCACGATGACGGGCTGTTCATTCACAACCTCAACGGCCACGCCCTGCTCGTCAAGCAACCCGCGATGGCCTGCTCCTGAGCGGTCCGCTGTACCCGACGAACAGTTCCGCAGCACGACTCCGATCATGAAAAGAATCGCCCACTACCAGTACCTGGAGTATGTCCGCGTCATGTCGCTGATGCGGCAGTATCAGGCCGCAAGCGCAAGGCCGCTACGCGTGCTGGACTTCGGCTGCGGACTCGGGAAATTCCTGAATGTCTTCGCAAGCCTGGGCATGGAGGTCACCGGCGTCGACGCGAATCCGGCCTACGTCGCGGGCGCCCGCGAAAAGGGCTTCCAGGCCTACGAGCCGGAGGCCTTCTTCGCCACGACCCAGGACCCATTCGACGTGGTGTTCCTGAGCCATCTCATCGAGCACGTCACGCCGGACGCACTCGTCGCACTGGTGCCCCGCCTTTGCGCGCGACTGGCAAGGAACGGCCGCATGATCATGCTGAGCCCAACGCCCGGCGAGCGCTTCTATCACGATTTCTCGCATATCCGCCCGTACCTGCCGCAGAGCATCCGGCACGCGTTCGGCGCAACCGGTATGCCGATCTCCTATGGCGAAGCCGGCCTGCTTGAAATGGTCGACATTCACTTCTTCAAGGACCCCTATCGCACGCGCCTGTGGCGGTCCTTTTACGTCAACCGTGGCATCAAGGGCGCGTTCACACGCCAGTACAACCGCCTGCTCGATGTACTGTGGCGCGCATCCGGCGGCCGGATCGGCAAGACAGCGTCGTGGCTCGGGGTGTACGAACTACGCGCACGTAGCTGAATGGCGGACGCGGGCAACCCGCGCCGCGTCACTCGGCAGCGGCCGACGCCGCTGCCCCGGCCGGGCTGCCACGCAGCGTCTTCTCCTTGAGCCGCATGACGAAGAACGGCGCGATCAACGACACGCCCGCGCTCATCAGGAACAGCAGGCGGAAGGCATGCTCCGCCGCCTCGCGCACCGCGGCAGCATCGCCCTGATCCCCCGCATCCATGGCCCGTCGGAACATGCTCATCAGCACATCCTCGCCACCATGCAGGTCACTGACCGCCATGCCGCTATGGCGTAGCAGCGCGATCAGCACCGTGGTCAGCACCGCCACGCCCACTGCGCCACCAAGCAGGCGCGAGAAGGCGGTCAGCGCGGTGGCGATGCCAACCTGCTGCGGCGGCACCGAGTTCTGCGTGGCCACCAGCCCGCTCGGCAGTTGCAGGCCGATTGACAGGCCCAGGACGATCATCACCAGCGCGGCCGGCACCACCGCCTGCGGCGGCACAAAGGCCAGCCCGACGATGGCAATCGGCGCCACCAGACAGCCAGCCAGTTGCAGCGGCTTGTAACGCCCGCTCCACGACATCAGCCGGCCCGACGCATAGGCGCCGAACGGAATGGCCAGCGTCAGCGGCACCAGCCGCAGCGCGGCGGTGTCGGCCCCCGCGCCGCCCACGACCTGGAAGCGCAGCGGCAGCAGCACCGACATCGCGATCAACTGGAAGAAGCACAGGAACAGCGTCAGGCAGCAGATGGCGACGGTCGGCACGGCGAGCATCTTCAGCGGAATCACCGGGTCGACAGCGCGGCGCTCCTGCCAGATGAAAAGCACCAGACCGATCAGCCCGGCAGCCAGCAGGCCGATCGTCTGCGGCTCCAGCGGCGAGTGGCCCTGCCCCATCCGCGTCAGGAACACCAGCACGCCGGACAGGCCGCCGCCAAACAGCAGCGCGCCGAGGTAGTCGATGCGATGCTTGCGTCCGCTGACCGGCAGATGCCGCAGCGCCCGGCGCACCACGACCAGCGCAATCAGCCCCAGCGGAATGTTGATCCAGAAAATCCAGCGCCATGAAAGGAAGTGTGCAAGGTAGCCGCCAATCACGGGCCCGGCCATGCTGGCCACGGCCCAGACGCCGCTGACGTAGCCCTGGTACTTGCCGCGTTCACGTAGTGGCACCACGTCGGCGATCGTTGCCTGCGATACCGAGATCAGGCCGCCACCGCCAAGGCCCTGCAGAATGCGCGCGACGATCAGCATCGGCATCGTCGTAGCCATCGCGCAGGCGATCGACGCCAGCACGAACAACACGATCGAGAACGTCAGCACCGAGCGGCGCCCGAGCACGTCGGACAGCTTGCCGTAGATCGGCGTGACCACGGTGGACGCCACCAGATAGGCGGAGATCACCCACGCCATGTCCTCGAAACCGTTGAGCTGCAAGGCGATCTCGGGCAGGACCACGGCCACGATCGATTGTTCGAGGGCACCCAGCATGATGGCCAGCATCAGGCCGAAGATAACCTGCATCACGGGCACGTCTGGGGGTGAATGCGGGGCGGAGGGCGCTTGCGGAGCGGACATGGAGGAGCCTGCACGGCAGGCATTGGCCGGACGGCCTGCCTGCTCTTGTTGGTCAAGAAGAGCCGCTATTTTATGCGAGCGCTTCAAACCGTGCTTGTCGGCTTGCTTTCAGCCCGGCGGCGCGTGCTCGCCCCATCACCCGCCACCACATCGAACCCGCGCGGCTAGGTGCCCTCGGGCTGCTGGCTGCACGCCCACACCGTCTGGCGCAGCCAGCGATGCGCGGGATCGGCCCTGCGCCGCGCGTGCCAGGCCTGCTGGAACGGCACCGGCGCCAGCGCGATCGGCGGCGCGAACGCCCGCAGCGCGCGATTTGGCGCCGCGGCAACCGCGCGGGTCGCGACGGTCAGGATCAGGTCGGTGCCAGGCACGAGATCGAGCGCAGCGCCCCAATGGGGCAGCACCAGGGCCACATGCCGCTGCATGCCAGCCTCGGCCAGGGCGAGATCGATCTCACTAGGCGCGTCGGGGCGCATCGCCACCAGCACATGCGGCCGCGCCAGCCAGTCCTCCACCGATAGCGGCCCCCGCCGAGGCAGCGTGGCCCGGTCCGCCACGCTCGTGTAATGGTCTTCGAACAGCGTAGCCACCTCGATATCGCCGGGCAGCCGTGGAAAGACACCGATCGCCAGATCGGTCTCCCCGTCGGCAAGCTGCGCGAGCATCGCCTCGCGGCCAGCCTGGATCACGGCAAGGTCGATGCCGGGCGCCTCGCGGCGCAGCCGCCGCATCAGCGCGGGCAACACGCTGCGCGCGCCATAGTCGGACAGAGCCAGCCGGAAACAGCGGCGCGCATGGGCGGCGTCGAACGTGGATTCGCCCACCAGTCCGTTCAATTGACTCAGTGCATCGTCAAGCGGGCCCAGCAAACCGCGCGCGCGTGCGGTAAGCGTCAGGCCGTTCTCGCGACGCACCAGCAGCGGGTCGTCGAAGATATCGCGCAACTGGGCCAGTGCGTGGCTGACGGCCGGCTGGCTCTTGTGCAGCCGCACGGCGGCACGCGTCACATGCTGCTCGGTCAGCAAGGCGTGCAACGTCAGCAGCAGGTTCAGGTCGATACGGCGCAGGTCATCCATGCGGCGAATGTCTCATGTATGGATTGCGAATTTCCATTGCGGCGGCGGCGCGTGCAACATGCCCGGCAACAGATTGCATTCAGATTGCATTCGAATCGGAGAAATTATCATGACCTCGCCGCTTGCCGCATCCGCCGGCTCGCTCTGGATGCCATTGGGCGTCGCGCTTCTGGCCGGCGCGATGATCCCATTCCAGGCCGGCAGCAACGCCACGCTGGGCCGCGCGCTCGGGCACCCGCTCTGGGCCACCGTCGTCTCGCTCCTGATCAGCCTGGTTGCCGTCGTGCCCGTGCTGCTGGCACTGCGCGCGCCGCCGCCGAATCTCGCAGCGGCCGCGCAGGGACCGTGGTGGCAATGGATCGGCGGGCTGTTCGGCGTGATCTACATCACGGCGGCGCTGTGGCTGGCGCCCCGCATGGGCGCCGCGAACTTCATTGTCGGCGCCGTGGCCGGCCAGTTGCTGGCCTCGATGCTGGTCGATCATTTCGGTTTGGTGGGCCTGCCGGCCCGGCCCGTCACGCTGGCGCGCCTGGCCGGCGTGGTGCTGGTCCTGGCGGGCATCTGCGTCATGCAATGGCAGCCGGCGCGGGCCACGGGCAGCGTATTGGGCGAGCGAGATCTCAGGGGACAGTCAGATCAGCCAAGGCATCCCGGATCAGCGTGATGCCGGGCCAGGCCCCCATCTCCGCCATCGTGATGAATACCGTGCGCCCCACCGGGAACGAAAAATCATGGCGTACCGGGTGCACCATTCCCAGTTGCGCATAGTGCGCCACGGCGCTTTCCGGTGCGACGGTCAAGAGATCGCTGCTTGCCACCACACTCAGATTCGTGTGGAACGAGAACGACTCGACCCTGGGATAGGGCGGCACCAGGCCTGCGGACAGGAAGGTGTCGTCGAACACCTGGCGCGTATAGGCCTCGCGTGACGCCACGATCCAACCCAGCTCGCGCAGTTCCGCCAACCCGACGTTGCGCCTGCGGCGCAGTGGGTGGTCCTGTGCGCACGCAATGGCGAGCGGCTCCTGCCACAGCGGCGTCACCGCCAGCTTGCTGGCGGCCTGCTCATCCAGCTCCACGCCGATTCTGCCAATCACGCAGTCGACATCGCCACGGCTCAACATTCGAAGCAGCCCGCCCACCGTCGATTCACGCACGACGAGTCTTGGGCAGTCTGGCCGCGCAGCCATTGCCGCCAGCAATCTCGGCAGGATCACCACGCCAACCAGCGGGAGTACGCCAAGCCTCACCACGGGAGCGGGCGGTGTTTCCGTCGTTGACTGAGCCGCCACCGCCAGCGCGCTGAGCGCGATACGCAGGCGGTCCAGCGCAACCAGTCCCGCAGGGGATAGTGCCGCGCCGCGCGTGGTGCGCGCGACCAGTTCCACCCCGAACGCGGATTCCAGCTCCTGCAGCATCTTGGTTGCGGCAGGCTGGCTGAGCGCCAGTTGTGCGGCCGCCGTCGTCAACGAGCCATGCTCGGCCACGAGTTCCAGAAAGCGTAGATGCCGGATGCGCAAGCGATCCAGCCGCTGCGCGCGCGCTGGCCTGTGGAGGCCCATACCGTGTTGCTCAGGCGATACCCGCGTCATAACAAATCGTGATGATGCTATCAAGACATCATAATTTACAGGAAAGAATCCGGCTCGCACAATGCTGTCGAACAAGCTCACTAGAGCAAGACCAGAGCAAGAGGAGACAAAATGCGGCGAATCGCAAGGCGACTGGCATGGCTACCTGGCCTGGCAGTGGCGATCGGCACGACAGGAGTGGCAAGCGTGGCAGCAGCCTCGTCGGAAGCCGGATATCCCACGCGGCCCGTGCACTTGATCGTTCCCTACGCCGCAGGTGGCGGCCCCGACATCCAGGCCCGCAAGCTGGCCGAAGTCGTCTCGCGCGACCTGGGGCAACCGGTCGTTGTGGAGAACAAGGTTGGCGCAGGGGGCATTCTTGCCGCTGAATTCGTCGCCAAGCAGCCGGCTGACGGCTACACGCTGATGATCGGCGCCTCCACACACCTGGTGCAGAAACTGATGCAGCCGTCGGTCAGGTTCGACCCTGCCAGGGATTTCACCCACATCATCCGCACAGGCTTCAGCCCACAGGTCATGCTGGTGAAGAGCACCTCGCCCTACCAGTCCGTGGCCGATCTTGTCGCGGCCGCGCGCAAATCGCCGGGCAAGCTCAACTATGCGTCGGGGGGCATCGGCAGCGCCGCCCATCTGTCGGGCGCGGCATTGGCAAGCGCCGCGACGATCGACCTGGTCCATGTGCCGTACAAAGGCTCGGTCGAGATTGTTCCCGCGTTGATCCGGGGCGATGCAACACTTGGCTTCCCGATTGCATCAACCGCGATTCCGCAGATCGAGAACGGCAAGGTGCGTGCATTGGCGGTTACCTCCGCATCCCGCTTGCCCGGCTTGCCCCAGGTGCCAACCCTGAACGAGGCGTTGGGCCGGAACGACCTGGCGCTGGATTCGTGGTTCGGCATCTGGGCGCCCGCCGGCGTGCCAAAGCCCGTGGTTGCACGCCTGCAGGCTGCTGTGATCAAGGCCCTGAATGATCCGGGCACACGTGACATGTTCCAAAAGGCGGGTTCGGTGATCGACCCCACACCGAGCCAGGAAGCCTTTGACCGATTCGTTGCCGACGAGATGGTCAAGTACCGCCGGATCATCGAATCGAACCATATTTCGCTGCAATGAGGCCACCCATGACCACCGAAAACCTCTCGTTCTCCCCCCTTGCCGGCGTCCGGGTACTGGACTTCTCGCATGTCATCGCGGGCCCGTTGGCAACGTTCTACCTGTCACAACTCGGGGCCGATGTGCTGAAGATGGAGAACGCCAATGGCGGCGATGTCATGCGCAGGACCGAGACTGGCCGAAAGGGCTTTCTCGCGCTCAATGCGGGCAAGGACTGTCGTGACATCGACCTGGGCTCCGAAGCGGGCCGCGCCGACGCTCTCGCCCTGGCGGCCACGTGCGATGTCGTCGTCGACAACCTGCGCCCCGGCGTGCTGGAGCGATTCGGCCTCGGCTTCGAAGCGGTGCGGGCGGTGAATCCGCGCGTGGTGTATTGCTCGATTTCGGGCTTTGGTCGCGGCAGTGCCGACTGGTCGGGCCGCCCCGCATACGACCATGTCATTCAGGCGGCCACAGGCATGACCTTTCTGGCGGGCAACGAGAACGACCCGCCGATCAAGACCGGATTCCCTGTCGTCGACGCCGCAACGGGTATGCAGGCAGCGCTCTCCATTCTGGCCGGCCTGCGCGAGCGCGACCGCTGCGGCTGCGCCATTCAGCTCGACATCTCCATGACCGGCGCAGCGATGCAGCTCATGTATGGCTTTGCCTGCGAGGCATTGACGGATGGCACTTCGCCCTCTCGCGTGGGCAACCGGGGATACTCGGGTAGTCCGACGGCGGACTTCTTCCCCACGACCGACGGCTGGATTGCACTCGGCGCCAACACCCCACGCCAGTTGCTGCGCCTTCTCGAAGTCCTGGAACTGTCCGAGCTTGCCGCCGACCCGACCTACTTTGCCGAACCACTGGACGCGGAGTCCCCCACCACCTTCGTGCGCTCACGCGACCCTGCCGCGCTGAAAACGATCATCGCACAACGCCTGCAAATGCTGCGCGCCGACGAACTCGAGGAACGCCTCGCCACGCGCGGAGTACCCGCAGCGAAGGTGCGCAAGCTGGGCGAGTTTGCCGAAGCGGCGCTAGGTCACGGCCGCATTTCGACTGTCACACTGCGCGACGGCGACACCGAAGTCATGTCGCCGGGCCTGGGCTTCGGTGCCCGGCGACATCCGGGCTAATCCAGGCTAATCCGCACTAATGCTGGCCGCCCCGCACCGGCGCGCGCTCAGAACGTTTCCCAATCGCCGCTATCGGCCGTCGCGGGCACCGGTGCGGCCGATGGCCTCGCCTTTGCCACGGGCCGACGGCTCGACGGCGTGGCCAGTACGGGTTCCTTGCGCTGATGAGTGACCGGCTGGCGGGCCTTGGCTGGCGTGGCTGGCTGGCGCGCCAGTACCGGGGCCGCCGAGGTCTTGCGAACCACGGGCGGTCGCACGGCGGCAGGCACTGCGGGCGCGCGCATTTGGCGTGATGGCTGCACCGGGCGCTGCGGGGCAGCGGCTGGCGTCTGAATCGATGCCTTCTGGGTCGATACCTTTTGGGTCGATACCTTCTGGGTCAATGTCTTCTCGGGCGATGCCTTCTGGGGCGAGACCTTCGGGGGCGATGCCTTCGTGGGCGATGGCCTCGGCGTCAATGCCTTCGGCGCAGCAGCGGGCAGGCGTGGCGCCGGTTGAACCGGCTGCGCAACGACTGCCACGGGCCCCGGCGCGCGCTGCACTTCGCGCTGCTGTTGCTGACCCAGATCGAAACGCGCGACTTCCGTCACCAGCCCGCCGGCCTGCTGCATCAGGCTTTCGGCGGCAGCACTGGCTTCTTCCACCAGCGCGGCATTCTGCTGCGTCACGGTTTCCATCTGCGCAATTGCCAGGCCCACCTGCTCGATGCCGGCGCTCTGCTCCTCGCTGGCGGCGGTGATCTCGCCCATGATGTCCGTGACGCGGCGCACCGCGCCGACGATGTCATCCATGGTCTTGCCAGCTACTTCGACCTGGCGCGCGCCTTCCTTTACCTGCCGCACGGAGCCATTGATCAGATCGCCGATTTCCTTGGCCGCCGACGACGAACGCTGCGCCAGGCTGCGCACTTCGGCCGCCACAACGCTGAAGCCACGACCTTGCTCGCCGGCTCGCGCCGCTTCCACGGCGGCGTTCAGCGCAAGAATGTTGGTCTGGAATGCGATGCCTTCGATAACGCCGATGATCTCCGCCACACGTGCCGAGGACTGGGTAATGCCGTCCATCGTATCCACCACGCTGCGCACCACGCGGCCGCCTTCGGTGGCAACATCCGATGCGTTCGCGGCAAGCTGGTTGGCTTGTCGCGCGTTCTCGGCGTTCTGGCGCACGGTGGACGTCAACTGCTCCATTGACGCGGCAGTCTGCTCCAGCGATGCCGCCTGCTGCTCGGTACGGCGGGACAGATCGGTATTGCCACTGGAGATCTCGCGGGCGGCGGTGTCGATCGAACCGGCCGCGTGCTGGATGCCGCGAACCAGCGTGCCGAGCTGGCCAAAGGCGCGCTCAAGCGCGCCGAGCATCCGGCCCATCTCGTCCTGGCTGCGTACTTCGATGGTGTGCGCAAGCTGGCCCTGCTCCAGCGCCTCGGCAGCATCAAGCGCCTGCCGGGCCGGACGCGTCACCGAGCGCGTCATGCCGATACCGAGCAGCGCGGCAATGATCGCCGCCAGAGCTGCCATGCCGATCAGAAGGTTACGCGTAAAAGCGTAGCGGGTTGTTGCATCCTCCACCGCTTCCACGGCCAGCTTCTGGCCGAGCTGGGCGATCATGTCCAGCTTGTCGAAGTACGCGGCCTGCGATGACGGCAGCGTGGCGGTTAGCCCGGCGCGGGCGCCATCGTATTCCCCGGCGCCCAGTTGGCGCATGACCAGGTCGAGCTGGCCGTCGTAGGTGGCGCGTGCCTGCGTCAGTTGTTCGAACACGGCTTTCCATTCCGCGTTGCCCGACGCCACCAGGGTCTTGCCGATCGGTTCGAGCGTCGCGTCGATTTCCTCGCGGAACCGGGCGATCTTCGCCGCGTTCGCGGTGACCAGCGCGGCATCCTCGGTCAATGCCGCATCGCGCACCATCAGACCGATCGTCAGCACGTGCGCCTTGGCGTGATTCAGGTCGATCACCCGCAGCAGCCGCTTCTCCACCGCCATGTGCATGGCATCGTTCATGCTGCCCAGCGCCGACACTCCAACCGCGGCAACCGCGGCGAGCAGTAGCACCACGAGACTGAAAGCAAAGGTCAGCCGCGCCCCGATCCCCATTTTTCGCAAGCCCATCACTTCGTACCTTTCTCTTGTGATCCGATTGTTCGTACGAGCGATATCCGCCCGAAACCGGGCATCGCACGGCCTCCTATCGGCGGCGTCGCGGACGGACTTGAGCGCGAAAACGAATTGAGGGGGAAATCGGCAGGTATTCGATGGATTGACTGCACAACAAATGGCATCTAATCCATCTGCGCAACACGCACCGGCACCGGAGACCAGACACACGGCGTCAGACCATCGTCGGCCCGACCAGCCAGTGCGAAAAAAAAGCCTACGCGCGGGGTGCTCGTAGGCTTTCCAGGACTGCTCAGAAGGACCGGCTGTACCCGGTCCAGCGCTCGAATATAAACCCGCTTACATGAGGTGTAAATCGCGCTTCTATCAGGGATTCCCCTGATGGCGGGTGTAATCCGAAGATCACTTGATGGCTTCGCAGTAGCGTAAAAGTCACGTGTGGACTCTTCGTCAGATATCGGCAATTTCCCGCAAAGCGTTAGCTGGCGCGGGTTGGCGGCATCTGGCCGGGCGTTCCGATGGCAGCACACCGCATGCGCCTGCCACAACTCACACTACGCGACAACATCACAAATAGAGTAATGACTCTAGCCGAAGACAAGCAGCCGCTCAGTCAATGCTTGTAAAACTTTGTTACTCTCCCCGTCTGAAGTATTCCCCTTCTCTCCTGGCTGCGCCGATTGGACGTGATGGCCGGGCAGCGCCCCCGAAACTCGCGAATCGTCTGCCCGCCGCAGTCATGCCGGCCAGCTCCTGCGCCACCTCCGGCTCCGAGAGCGAATGTTTCAAAGCGCACCATGATCTGAGCGCACAAAACGTCACCCATAGTGCGTTACAGATCGAATCATGTGGTCATCGGACCGTTGTCAGCCGCCAGATCCCTCGCGGGTTCTTCCGGAGAAGTTGTGAAGAAGGAAAAAAAGGCTCCAAGACCCAGCCGGAAACTGCAGCACCTGCATTACGCAGCCCACGGCGCAAGCCGCAACGCAGTCATCGTCCATCTGTCGAACGGCACGAGGTTGACCGGTGTCGTCCTGGCATCGGACAACTATATGGTGCTGCTCGGGCAGAGCGCGGAAGATCCGACCCCCACGCTGATCTACAAACGTGCGATTACCGTCGTGACCCCCGGCCATGCGCCCGAAACGGCGTCGGAGCTGCTCGAGGCCGAAACATCGCCGGACTTCGTGCGCCTCTACACCCCGCGCACGCGCAAGCGCCGCTGAGCGGCGCAGCAAGTCGTGGCGCCCTTCTATATAGATGCGGGCCCACGACCACGCAAACATCAGGTCAAGTTGCGCGCGCAACCCCCGCAAAGATCACTCTAAAGTCTCCCCTTGCCCGGTCGATAACCTTTGCAACGGAGGCACTCTACGCCCTGCAACGCAGGCAGCCAACGTTACGGCACCCGCCGGAATGCCTAAAACATTGCAAATAGGAGTCGTACCATGGCGCAAGTCATTAATACCAACTCGTTGTCTCTGATGACTCAGAACAACCTGAACACGTCGCAATCGGCGCTGAACACCGCCATTCAGCGACTGTCGTCGGGTCTGCGCATCAACAGCGCAAAGGACGATGCAGCCGGCCTGGCCATCGCCAGCCGCTTCACGTCGAACATCAACGGCCTGACCGTTGCCCAGCGTAACGCCAACGACGGCATCTCGCTGGCGCAAACGACTGAAGGCGCGCTGACCGAAGTCACGAACAACCTGCAACGTATCCGCGACCTGTCGGTGCAAGCCGCCAACGGTTCGAACTCGGCTTCGGACCTGAAGTCGATCCAGGACGAAATCACGCAGCGTATGTCGGAAATCG
Organism: Cupriavidus sp. SHE; assembly: GCF_000812445.1. NCBI lineage: Bacteria > Pseudomonadati > Pseudomonadota > Betaproteobacteria > Burkholderiales > Burkholderiaceae > Cupriavidus > Cupriavidus sp. SHE. Next base: position 103,144 of record NZ_JWMB01000009.1, read on the forward strand.
ACCGCCTGTCGGCCCAGACCGACTTCAACGGCGTGAAGGTGCTGTCGTCGACCGCCAAGAGCGTGAACATCCAGGTTGGCGCGCAAGACGGCCAGACCATCGCCGTGAACCTGCAAGAAATCAGCACGAAGACGCTGGGCCTGAACAGCTTCAACGTGAACGGCCCGCAAGGCGCCGTCACCGCCGCCACCGCTGCCAACTTCCAGAAGGTCTTCGGTAGCTCCACCACGTTCACGACGTCGTCGATCACGGAAGCCGTCGGCGGCACGCTGGCCACGACCCTGGGTATCAGCTCGAGCAGCGTGGCCATCGGCAACCAGGCAATGGTTGACGCGAACGGCAACTGGTTCGCACAAGTCACCGTCACGCCGGCGTCGGCCACGGAAGCTCAGGCACTGAAGAACCAAGGCATGACCACCGCAACCAGCGGCTCGGCCATGACCATGTACGTTGCACTGAACCCGAACTCGACGACGAGCACGACGGGCGCGACGGCATCGTTCACGCTGAACACCACTGGCGTGACCGCTTCCACCCTGAGCGGCAGCGCCTCGGCCAACCCGCTGGCCACGCTCGACAGCGCCCTGCAAACGGTGAACAGCCTGCGCAGCTCGCTGGGTGCTATCCAGAACCGTCTGGATTCGACGATCTCGAACCTGGGCACGACCATCACCAACCTGTCGTCGTCGCGCTCGCGCATTCAGGATGCTGACTACGCAACGGAAGTGTCGAACATGACCCGCGCGAACATCCTGCAACAAGCTGGTACCTCGGTGCTGGCTCAAGCGAACCAGACCACGCAAGGCGTGCTGTCGCTGCTGCGTTAATCGCACCGCGTAAGCAGGAAGGCCGGACCTCGTGTCCGGCTTTCTTGCGCCCGGAGTATTTCCCCAGGGCTTCGGCTCTGGGAAAACATTTCGAGATGACCGAGTCAGGACAATCATGGCAACCCAAGCTGCTCCATCGTCCGGCGTAGTGCAAGCGGCAGTCGGCGTGTCCCTGCCGCAGCCCGGCCTACGCGCGTCCGCAACGCCTGCGGATGCATCACAAGCACCGGTGGGCGTCACGTCGGCCGCACCGGCGCCTGACCAACCGGCGGTGCGCCCCAGCACGGACGCGGCGGTCAGGAAACTGACCGAGGCCCTGCGCGCTGCATCGGTCAGCGTCCAGTTTGAAATCGACCGCGAGACCAACCGCGTCGTGACCAAGATCGTCGACAAGGCCAACGGCGAAATCATCCGACAGATTCCCACAGAGGAAGTCGTGCGTATCGCCGACGCGCTGGCCCAGTTGCAAGGGCTGTTCGTCAACCAGACCGCCTGACATCGTCGCAGCCCCAACCAGAAGCCCCCTGGAACACAAGAAATGACTACGATCTCCAACCTCGGCGTCGGCTCCGGTCTCGATCTGAGCAGCCTGCTCGATCAGCTCACCACGGCTGAACAGGCCCCGCTCACCGCGATCAAGACCCAGCAGAGCAGCTACCAGACCAAACTGTCCGCGTATGGCCAGTTGCAGAGCATGCTCGCGGCGTTCCAGGCATCGGCCAACCAGTTGTCGAACCCCACGTTCTTCCAATCCACCACGGCAAGCGCAAGCAACACGTCGGTACTGAGCGCCACCGGCAGCACCACTGCGGTGCCAGGCACCTACTCGGTCAACGTCACGCAACTGGCGCAGTCGCAGTCGGTGGTTTCCACCGGACAGGCATCGCAGACCACCGCCGTCGGCACCGGCACGATCCATATCGATTTCGGTGCGATCACGGGTGGCACGCTGGACAGCAACCCGGCCAGCGCCACCTACGGCAAGTACACCGGCGCCACCTTCACTGCCAATAGTGGCTCCACCGGCGTCGACATCACGATCGACAGCAGCAACAACACGCTGCAGGGCGTTCGCGACGCGATCAACAAGGCCAATGCCGGCGTCACAGCCAGCATCGTCAACGACGGTTCGGGCACGCCCTATCGTCTGGTCATCAGTTCCAACGCCACCGGTGCCACGAACAGCGTGCGCATGTCGGTGAATGAAACCGATGGCGGCACCGGCCTCTCGGATCTGGTGGCATACGATCCTGCCGGCACGCAGAACATGCAGCAGACCATTGCCGCCCAGAACGCCCAGCTCACGGTCAACAACATCGCCGTTCAGAGCAAGGGGAATTCCGTGGCGGACGCGGTGCCCGGTGTGGTCCTGAACCTGACCCAGACCGGTACGAGCAGTGTGACGGTCCAGCGCGACAACAGTTCGATCGTTTCCGGCGTGCAGGCCTTCGTCGCGGCTTACAACAACCTCCAGAACACCGCTGCGTCGCTGTCGGCCTACGACCCGAGCACCAAGACGGGTTCTCCGCTGACGGGCGATTCCACGTTGAGCATCATCCAGTCCCAGATGCGCAGCGTGATGAACACGCCGCAGTCGGGCAACGCGCTCACCACGTTGTCGCAGATCGGCATCTCGTTCCAGAACGACGGCACGCTTGCGCTCGACACCACCAAGCTGACCTCGGCGCTGAACAGCAACCCCGGCGCGGTTGCGGGGCTGTTCGGCAACACCGACGGCGTGAGTGGCTACGGCAACCAGATCAACAAGCTCGTCACGGGCCTGACCAGCAGCAATGGCGCGCTGACGACGGCCACGGCCGGCATCAACAACACGCTCAAGGATCTGAGCAATCAGTACGATGAAACGCAGACCCGCGTCGACGCGGTCATCGCCAACTACAAGACGCAGTTCACGCAACTCGACGTGATCATGTCGCAGATGCAGAACACCAGCTCGTACCTGACGCAGCAGTTCAGCGCCATGAACGGCACAAGCAGTAGCAAGAAGTAACGTCAGCCAACAGCAGGAGTCCACATGTTCGCGCGCCGCAATGCCGTCAATGCCTACGCCCAGGTGGGTGTCGAAACCGGAGCCATGAGTGCCAGTCCGCACCAGCTGATCGTCATGCTCTACGACGGCGCGCGCGCGGCCATCGCACGTGCCAAGTTCCACCTGGCGGCCGGCGACATCGCAGCCAAGGGCAACGCCATCTCCAAGTCGATCGACATCATCGACAACGGCCTGCGCGCCGTGCTCGACCACAATGCCGGCGGCGACGTTGCCGCGGACCTGGAGCGGCTGTACGACTATATGTCGCGCCAGCTCATGCTGGCCAACCTGCGCAATGACGAAGCGCTGCTCGATCAGGTCGACAGTCTGCTGCAGGACCTCTCCAGCGCCTGGGCACAGATCGGCAATCCAGCCGCCAACGGCGCGCTCGCCGCACAGCCGATCGCTGCCAACTCGTGACTACCTTCCGGAACTGAGACGATGTACTCCAAAATGCCTGCCACCCCGTCGGTCACCCAGATCTACGAGGAACTCGTCCTGCTCTCGGAGCAGATGCTCGAAGCTGCCCGCCATGGCAATTGGGACGCGATGACCGAAGTCCAGCGTGTGTATGTGGCTCAGGTGGAAACACTCCGCGGCAGGGACACTCACCCGCCCGCGACGCTTCAGGAACGTATGCAGCGTCAGGCCCTGCTGGCCAAGCTGCTGGCTCACGACGCCGCGATCCGCGATCTGGTGATGCCACAGTTGCAACGCCTCGGGGAACTGCTCGGCAGCGCCCGCCGCCGCCGCGACGTCAACGAGGCCTACGGCGTTTCCGCCTGAGAGATACGCTGAGAGATTGGCTGAGAGATACGTTCACAGGGCGCCCCGCGCGGCGCCAATGCGGGCCTTGAGCTCATGCATCCGTAACGCCCCATGTCACGGCCCGTTCCATGTCGATTCCGATTCATTCCCAGCCTGACGCTGGCCAGCTCGCACGTAACGACCTGCTGACACAGCGCACGGCGCTGGCGGTCGACAAGCTGGCCGCGCTGATGCCGGTCCAGGACACGAACGAGACCAGTTCGCGTGACACCAGCACCGATCTCGGCACCGCTGGCCGCGTGCCCGGTGCGCGGCCCGGCGAAGCATCGGCCGGCAATACCGCCGGCGCCGTCGTCACTTCGACGCGCGAAACGCTGAGCTTCGCAGCACGCACGATCCTCGACCTGTTCGCAAATGCCGACGAGGCCGCCGCCGCGCTAAAGTCGGCCACACCACTCGCCACGCGCACGGAAATGCAATCCGCGCCGCTGCTGGCCACCAAGCTTGCCAGCCTGCTCGACCAGAGTGGCATGTTCTACGAAGCGCATCTCGCCGAATGGGTGAGCGGTGCGCGTACGCTTAAGGACATCACACGCGAGCCCCAGGCCGTGCTGGCACGCGCCACCGCCAACGGCGCCAACCCGCCCGCTCCTGATGAGCCACTGCGCCAGTTGCTGGCGCTGCCCTATTCGCCGCGGGCCGCCGATGCGGTGCGTGCGACGATGCTTGCTGCCGTGGGCCTTCCCGACGCACCGGATGGCGACGCCACCGGCCGGGCGGGAAACACCGCACATGGCGCGGGTACTGCCAACGGAACGGGCAGCGCAGGCGGCATGGCCGCGAATCGCGCCGCGGATGTTTCGTCATTCGGCCGTCACCCGCCGGTCACCCGCACCATCACCGTCGGCGATCCGATTCCCGCACCCGACGGCGCACGCACGCAATCGCTGCAGGCAGCCCAGTCGTATGCCAGCGTTGCCGACGCGGGCAACGCGCCACGCGCGTCTCTGCTGGCTACGCACGCGTCGACATCCGAACCGCCCGCCGCACCGCCCCCAGCGCAAGGCCAGATCGTGCACCCGGCGACAGAGGGCCTGATGCGGCAGCAACTCGAACTGCTGGCCGCCCAGCAGTTCCGCTGGCAAGGTGAAGCCTGGTCAGGCACGCAGATGTCGTGGGAAGTGTCGCCGAATCCGGTCGACGAGGATGGAGCCGGCACGCAGCACCAGGCGCGGAGCTGGACCACACGGCTGGTCGTGCAGATGCCTGGCATGGGCATGGTCGAAGCCAGCCTGACGCTATCGCCGTCGATGCTGGACGTGCGAGTCAATGCACCGCTGGATGACACTGCCGCAAGGCTTAATGCGGCCATTCCCGATCTGCACGGGCGTCTGGCGGCCAGCGGTTTCGTGGTGGGCCAGATTACGGCACGCGCCGATACGGCGCCAACGGAAGCGGGAGTCCCGTCATGAGCGACACGTCGCGCGGCGCCGCGGTGGCGCTGTCATATGAAGAAGGCGAGAAGGCCCCACGCGTGGTGGCCAAGGGCTACGGCGTCACGGCCGAATCGATCATCGCGCGCGCCCAGGAAGCCGGAGTCTATGTCCACAATTCTCCGGCGCTGGTCAACCTGCTGATGCAGGTGGACATGGACTCCCAGATTCCACCCCAGCTCTATCTGGCGGTGGCCCAGTTGCTGGCGTGGCTGCATCAGATCGAGGATGCCACGGTCAACCGGGGTTGATCCGGCGCATTGCCGGATCCTTACTGAATACGCCCGGCCAATTGATTCGGCCGTGCGATCCTGACCGTCATCACACGGGCATGTTCATCATTTCCTGATACGCGGCGGTCAGGCGGTTACGCACCTGCACGGCGGTCTGGAACGAGATGTTGGCCTTCTGCATGTCGATCATCACGTCGTTGAGCGACACACCAGCCTTGCCCATTTCGAATGCCTCGGCCTTGCCGTAGGCACGGTCCTGCGTGGCATTCAGGCGTTGCAGCGAGCGCTGCAGCTCGCCCGCGAAGCTTTCGGTTGCCGCCGATGCCTCCTGGGGCGCGGCGCCGCCGCCGGCCACCTGCGCGGTGGCGCGCATTTGCTGGAGCATGCCCTCGATGGAAGAAATGGTCATGACGCGTCCGGGTCCTTGAACTTGAAGAGAGAGGCGAACGGACGACGCGCCCAATAAATCACACGTCATCCAGTTTCAGTCCTCGCACTGTACCCATCCGTCCGTGTCGACCAAAGCACGAAATCGACAGGAAAACCTCCCCTATTCAGCCGATTGTCGTTGGCCCTTCTGCCCGATCATCGCTACCGTGCCGGATCTGGCGGAACAGCCGCGACCATTGCAGCCCGCCCCCGGCCATGAACATCAACTATCGCGGGGAGTGCGCGTGTTTTTTCTGCAGCGTGATTTGAGCCGTGCCGGGAAGATTAACGGCAGCAAAGGCCAGAGTGGCAAGGGCGGATTCTGCCTCGCCAAGCCGGAGACGCGCGCATGAACGCGACCGCAACCCTGCCGAACGGCACGGCCCTGCTCGAAAAGGTCAAGGCCAACCCGCGCCTGCCCATGATGCTGGGCGGCGCCGCGCTGGTCGCCGCTATCGCCGTGGGGGTGATGTGGTCCCGCGCGCCGGACTACAAGGTGCTCTATTCCAATCTGTCGGAGCGCGACGGCGGTGCCGTGATCCAGTCGCTCCAGCAGATGAACGTGCCTTACAAGTTCGCCGAAGGTGGTGGTGCGGTCATGGTGCCGGCCGACAAGGTGGCCGAGACGCGCCTGCGCCTGGCCAGCCAGGGCCTGCCGAAAAGCGGCACGACCGGCATGGAACTGATGGACAACCAGAAGTTCGGCATCAGCCAGTTCGCCGAACAGGTCAACTATCAACGCGGACTGGAAGGCGAACTGGCCCGTTCGATCGAATCGATCGGCGCGGTGCAGTCGGCCCGCGTGCACCTGGCGATTCCCAAGCCCACGCTGTTCGTGCGTGAGCGCCAGAAGCCCACCGCCTCCGTGGTGCTGCAACTCTACCCGGGGCGCGCCGTCGATGAAGGCCAGGTGGCCGCGATCACGCACCTGGTGTCATCCAGCGTGCCAGAACTGACGCCGAAGTCGATCTCGATCGTCGACCAGCAGGGCAACCTGCTGTCCGGTACCAACGATCGTTCGCTCGATGCCAGCCAGCTCAAGTACGTCCAACAGGTCGAGCAGGGCTACGTCAAGCGCGTGGAGTCGATCCTCGCGCCGATCCTCGGCAAGGACAACATCCACGCCCAGGTCACTGCCGATGTCGATTTCTCGTCGGTCGAGCATACCGACGAGAGCTACAAACCGAACCAGGACCCGACCAAGGCCGCGATCCGCAGCCAGCAGACCAGCGAATCGAACTCGCAGGGTGGCACGCCTGTAGGTGGCGTGCCCGGTGCGTTGTCGAACCAGCCGCCGGCCGCCGCCGTGGCCCCGGTGACCACGCCGCAACCGCCGCGCCAGCCCGGCCAGCCGAATCCGCCCGCACAGGCCAACCAGCCCGCGCAGACGACCCAGACGGCCGAGAAGACCGGCCCGAGCAACAGCCGCCGCGACTCCACCACCAACTACGAACTCGACCGCGTGGTGCGCCACGTGCAGCAGGCAGCAGGCGGTGTGAAACGTCTGTCGGTGGCCGTGGTGGTGAACTACCGCACCAAGGTCGATGCCAAGGGCAAGCCGGTGACGGAAGCGCTGTCGGCCAAGGAACTGGCCCAGATCGAAAACCTGACCAAGGAAGCGATGGGCTTCTCCGCCGACCGCGGCGACTCGCTGAACGTGGTCAACAGCCCGTTCACGAGCGACGTCAAGACGGAGCCGGAAGTGCCGGTGTGGAAGCAGCCGCAGATGATCGACCTGGCCAAGACCGGCGTCGGCTACCTGCTGCTGGCCCTGCTGGCCGTGTTCCTGTGGTTCAAGGTGGCGCGTCCGGTGCTGCGCAAGTACACCGCGCCGCCGCTGCCCGCGCCTACCGAGACGGCAGCCGCCACCGAAGCCGTTCTGCTGCCGCCGGAAGAGGAAACCAATCCGGAAGTGCTGCGCTTGGCCGCGAAATATGAAAGCGATCTCGCCCTGGTGCGCGACGCCGCGCAACGCGACCCGCGCCTGGTCGCCAGCGTAATCAAGACTTGGATGGCAAATGACGAAGGCTAACAAGGGAGTGCCCGAAAAGGGCCTGCAGAAGAGCGCCATCCTGATGATGGCCGTGGGCGAGGATGCAGCCGCCGAAGTCTTCAAGCACCTGTCGCCGCGCGAAGTGCAGCAACTCGGCTCGGCGATGGCCAACCTGTCATCGGTGACGCGCGAGGAAATGTCCGAGGTACTGTCCGAGTTCCGCAACGAAACCGAGCAGTACCTGGCGCTGGACGTCGATTCGAGCACGTTCATCAAGAGCGTGCTGAACAAGGCGCTGGGCGAGGAGCGCGCGCTGTCCGTGATCGAGGACATCCTCGAATCGCGCGATCCGGGTGGCGGCATCGACTCGCTGAACTGGATGGATTCGACGTCGGTGGCGGAACTGATCAAGGACGAGCATCCGCAGATCATCGCCACGATCCTGATCCATCTGGACCGCCAGAAGTCTTCGGAAGTGCTGGGCTTCTTCACCGAACGTCTGCGCAACGACGTGATCCTGCGTATCGCCACCTTCGGCGGCGTGCAGCCGGGCGCGCTGCAGGAACTGACCGACGTGCTGACCAAGCTGCTGGCCGGCCAGAGCCTGAAGCGCAGCCGCATGGGCGGCGTCCGCACGGCGGCCGAGATCATCAACCTGATGAGCACGGCCCACGAGGAAGCGGTCATCGACGGCGTGCGCACGCACGACGCCGACCTGGCGCAGAAGATCATCGACGAGATGTTCCTGTTCGAAAACCTGCTGGAAATCGAAGACCGGGGCATCCAGCGCGTGCTCAAGGAAGTGGCCACCGAATCGCTCATCGTCGCGCTCAAGGGCGCGCCGCAGGAGCTGCGCGACAAGTTCATCCGCAACATGTCGACACGTGCCGGCGAGATGCTGCGCGAGGACCTCGAGGCGCTGGGACCGGTGCGCGTGTCGCAGGTCGAGGCCGAGCAGAAGGCCATCCTGCAGGTCGTGAGACGTCTGGCCGAGGCCGGCGAAATCCAGATTGGCGGAGGCGACGATGCCTACGTTTGACCGCGGTTTTTCCGCTGGCCGTGGCCCGGGCCACGGCGATCCAGGGTTCTTCGGCGCGCCCTCCAAGGGCGCGACCGGTGGCCTGACCAACCTGCACGAGAGCGACGACGGCTTCCAGGGCTTCCAGCCCCCTGCCCGTCCACGTTCGCGCGGCGAAAGCTGGCAGCGTTGGCAGATGGAGTCGCTGGATCCACGCGATGTCCTGCGCAAGGCGCTGGCGGCGCAGTTGCCTGCCGAGCCGCCACCGCCCCCGGCAATCGATTTCGAAGCGCTGGATGCGATGCGCGACGGCGCCCGCAAGGAAGGCTACGCGCAGGGCTACAACCAGGGCCAGACGCAAGGTTATGGCGATGGCCACCGCGAAGGCTACGCACGCGGGCTCGAAGCGGCACGCAATGAAGCGGCCCGCCTGCAACAGCTTGCCGCCAACTTCCGCGACGCGCTTGGCCGCGTCGATAACGATATCTCCGACGCGCTGATCGGCCTGGCGCTGGACGTGGCCCGCCAGCTCGTGCGCAAGACCGTCGAGCTCGATCCGGCCGCATTGCTGCCGGCTGCGCGGGAACTGCTGACCGCCGAGCCGCCGCTATCCGGCGCGCCTTGCCTGCTGCTGAACCCGGAAGACATCGCGCTGGTGGAAACACACCTGAGCGGCGAACTCGAAGCCGCCGGCTGGACGCTGCGGGCCGACCCGTCGATCGCGCGCGGTGGCTGCATCGCCAGCGCCGCAAGCGGCGAGATGGACGCCAGCCTGTCCACGCGCTGGCAGCGCGTGGTCAAGGCGCTGGGCCGCAACGATCCGTGGGAGCCGCCCCATGCGTGACGAGCCAGCGCAGGGCACCGCGCCCGACGCCCCCGCCGCACACGTCGGCCCGCATGTCGGCCATTGGCGCGACGCACTGGCAGCCGCATCGGCCGGCGTCAGCGAAATCGACAGCAAGCGCACCTGTGGCCGCCTGACGCGTGCCGCCGGACTCGTGCTGGAAGCCGTGGGGCTGCGTCTGCCCGTGGGGAGTGACTGCCTGATCGAACTGCCCACCGGACAGCATTCGCATGGCGGCCCGCGCACGGCAGAAGCCGAAGTGGTCGGCTTTGGCGCGGACCGTCTCTACCTGATGCCGCAATCGGACGTGGCCGGCCTGGTACCGGGCGCGCGCGTCTATCCGCTGGAGCCGTCGCCACTGCCCAACGGCATCATCGGCGCCGGCGCGCCGCGCGAGCAGGGATCGAAGCGGCTGCCGGTTGGCGATGGCCTGCTCGGCCGTGTGCTCGATGCCGCCGGACGACCGCTCGATGGCCTCGGCCCAATTACCGCCGCCAGCGAAGTTCCGCTGGCCGGCACGCAGATCAACCCGCTGACACGCGCGCCGATCGAAACCGTGCTCGACACCGGCGTGCGCGCGATCAATGGCATGTTGACTGTCGGTCGCGGCCAACGGATGGGCCTGTTCGCCGGTTCCGGCGTGGGCAAGAGCGTGCTGCTGGGCATGATGGCGCGCTACACCAATGCGGACGTGATCGTGGTCGGCCTGATCGGCGAACGCGGCCGCGAGGTGAAGGAATTCATCGAGAACATCCTCGGAGAGGAAGGCCGCAAGCGTTCGGTGGTGGTGGCCGCGCCGGCCGACACCTCGCCGCTACTGCGCATGCAGGGCGCTGCCTATGCGACGCGCCTGGCCGAGTATTTCCGCGACAAGGGCCAGCACGTGCTGCTGATCATGGACTCGCTGACCCGTTACGCGATGGCGCAGCGCGAGATCGCGCTGGCCATCGGCGAGCCGCCCGCCACCAAAGGCTACCCGCCCTCGGTGTTCGCCAAATTGCCGACGCTGGTGGAACGCACCGGCAACGGCCCCGAAGGCGGCGGCTCGATTACCGCGTTCTATACGGTGCTGACTGAGGGCGACGACCAGCAGGATCCGATCGCCGACTCCGCCCGCGCCATTCTGGACGGCCACATCGTGCTGTCCCGCAGCCTTGCCGAAGCCGGCCACTATCCGGCCATCGACGTGGAAGCTTCGATCAGCCGCGCCATGACTGCGCTGATCGACGCGCCGCAGTTTGCCTCCGTGCGGCGTTTCAAGCAGTTGATGTCGCGCTACCAGCGCAACCGCGACCTGATCAGTGTCGGGGCCTACGTGCCCGGCAGCGATCCGGAGCTCGATCTCGCGATTCGCATGTATCCGCGCATGGAGGCCTTCCTGCAGCAGGACATTCACGAACGCGCCGGCTACGACGCCTCGATCGCCCAGTTGCACGATCTCTTCGAGAGGACGCATCATGGTTAAGCACAATCCGCTGAATACGCTGGCCGATCTGGCCCAGGACGACACGGACAAGGCCGCGCGCGAACTGGGCCGTCTGCAGGGGCTGCGTACCCAGGCCGAGCAACAGCTCAACGCGCTGACACAGTACCGGCAGGAGTACCGCGTCCGGATGCAAGCGATCGCCGCCGAAGGCATGTCGTCGAGCCGCTGGCACGACTTCTCTCGCTTCCTCGATTCGCTTGACCACGCCATCCGTCAGCAGACCAATGCGCTGGCCAAGGCCGAGGCCGACCTGCTGGCCGGACGCGCCAACTGGCAGCAGCAGAAGCGCCGCCAGAACTCGTTCGATACGTTGATCACGCGGGCGGAAACACGCGAGCAGCAAGTCTCCGCCCGGCGCGAGCAACGCGCCAACGACGAATTCGCGGCCCGCATCGCCCGCCAGCCGGCGGCCGGCCGAACCTGATCCGACGAAGAGACCATGATCGATATCAGCCAGCTTATCGGTAACACCGCCAACGCCGCCCTCAAGACCCTGACGCAGTCCAATGCCGCCAGCACCGCCGCCGCGGACGCCAAGGCATTCCAGGACGCGCTATCGCGCGCGCGCGATAGCGCCCCGCAGAGCGCGCAACCGGTCGCCAGCAAGCCCAAGGATTCAAGCCAGACCAGCGCGCCGAAGGAAGATGCATCGCAAAACACGCGGCAGCAGACTACGCAGGCCAGTACGTCGGGCGCTTCCAGCACACCGCAGCAGAAAGACAACGGCAAGACCAACGCCACGACCGGCAAGAAGGACGACAGCACGCAAGCCAGCGACGATGGCTCGACGCCCTCGAGCGACGCGCAGGCTGCCGCAGCAGCCTTGGCCGCCGCGATGCTTGCACAGCAGGCCGCACCCGCCACGACGGCACTGACCGGTGGCGCGGCCGCTGACGCAGCCGCCGATGCAGCTGGATTGACCGGAGCCAACGGCCTCCCGCTCGCCGCTCAGACGGCAGCGACCACGACCGCCACGCAAGCAAACCCGGCCACCGACGCCGCCACGCTGCTGGCTCAGGCCGCCGACGCGCAATCGGCCACGACTACCGCGGGCACTGCCGCCAAGGGAACCACGCCAAGCCCGGCGGACACGCTGGCCACGATCGCCCAGCAGCGCGCGGCTGCGCAGAACAGCACGCCGACCGCCGCTGACAAGATCGCCGCCGCGCTCAACAACCCGGCACAGACGGGCACACAGACGGGCGCGCAGGACGCACGCGGCCAAAACGCGGGCCAGCAACAGACCGGCCTCGGCCACGGCGCGCAACCGACCTTGCAAGCCGACACGACGCAAGCCAGCCAGACGCCCGTCGCCACGCCATATGCCATGGCGCAGGCCAGCGCACGCACGGGTGAAGGCACCGACACCGGCGCCACGAATCCGAGCAGTGCTGCCATGCTGGCATCGGCCCTGTCCGCACAGTCCCAGACGAACGCCGCACAGGCCACAGCCGCCGCAGCAGCGGCACGCCCGGCAGTCGCACCGAATCTTGGCGACAGCCAGTGGGCTCAGGCACTGGGCCAGCAGATGGTGCGACTCTCCACGCAAGGCAGCCAGACCGCCGAACTCGACCTGAACCCGCCGAACCTCGGCCCGCTCAAGGTCGTGCTCAATGTGGTCAACGATCAGGCCCAGGCCCAGTTCGTCTCTCCGCACCAGGCCGTGCGCGCCGCGGTGGAAGCCGCGCTGCCGCACCTGCGCACGTCGATGGCCGAAGCCGGTATCCAGCTTGGCCAAACGTCTGTCGGCAGCGATGGTTTCGCCCAGGCTGGCAACGGCGGCCAACAGCAACAACGCCAACCGGGCAGCGGCAGCGCATTCGCGCAGGCCGCCGGGCTGACGCAGGATGCGCCAGTCCAGGCAACGGCGGCAGCGCCTCGCGCACCGCGCGTGCTGGCGCGTGGGGAAGTCGATACGTTTGCCTGATTCGACTGCCTCACGGTTTGGCCCTCTCTCCCATTTCATGGGAGAGAGGGGGAACACAATTCGCGCTTGATGCGTGCCCCGGCACGCACGCCTTCGCCCACGAAGGCAGAAGGCTGAAGGCTGAAGGCCCGCCCAAGCACGACATGGGCATTTGTGCGACGATTCCCCTCCCGATCCGCACGCCCCCTGCGCACCATGCCCAAAGCTCGCCCGCTGCTGCTCGCAGCCATCGCCCTCTCCGTCCCGCTCGCCCACGCCGCTCAGACCGCTCAGACCGCCCAGACGGCCGATAGCGGCCCGGCCTACGGTCCCCAACTCGAGGGATTCGATTACCCCTATCCGGTTCAGCAATATCGCTTCAGTTCGCAAGGGCAGCCGCTCGAGATGGCCTACATGGACGTCAAGCCGGAGAAGCCGAACGGCCGCGCCGTGGTACTGCTGCATGGCAAGAACTTTTGCGCTGCCACGTGGCAGGAGAGCATCCAGCAGCTCACCGCCGCCGGCTACCGCGTGATTGCCCCCGATCAGATCGGCTTCTGCAAATCGACCAAACCGCCGCATTACCAGTATTCGTTCCAGCAACTCGCGCGCAATACCCACGATCTGCTGGCCTCGATCGGTGTGCACGACGTCACCGTGATGGGCCATTCCACGGGCGGCATGCTGGCGATGCGCTATGCGTTGATGTATCCGAAGGAAACCGCGCAACTGGTGCTGGTCAACCCGATCGGCCTGGAAGACTGGAAGGCCAAGGGCGTGCCGTCGCTGTCGGTGGACCAGTGGTACGCGCGCGAACTCAACGTGACGGCCGACCGGATTCGCAATTACGAGAAATCGACGTACTACGTGAACCAGTGGAAGCCCGAGTACGAGCCCTGGGTGCAGATGCTGGCCGGCATGAACCGCGGCCCGGGCAAGCAGATCGTTGCGTGGAACTCGGCACTGCTCTACGACATGATCTACACGCAACCCGTGGTCTATGAGATGAGCGCGATCCAGGCCCCGACCCTGCTGATGATCGGAGACCGGGACACCACCGCCATCGCCAAGGACGCCGCGCCGCCAGACGTGCAGGCGAAGCTCGGCCACTACCCCGAACTGGCGAAAGCGACGGCCAGGGCGATTCCGAACACGACACTGGTCGAATTCCCCGACATGGGCCACGCGCCGCAGATGCAGGATCCGCAGGCGTTCCACAAGGCATTGCTGGAGGGATTGGCGAAGGTGGGTGGCAAGTAGGCGTGACGGGCGGGTGAACGGCAACTGCGATCCCGGGTACCATCCCAGGTACCCGAAATGCCCGCCATGACCTTCGACCTTTTCGACGCCCTTCCCGCCGATTCCAACGCCCCGCCTGCCGTGGAGACGCTCGCGCCGGGCGCCGTGGTGTTGCATGGATTCGCGCGGGATACGGGGCCGGAACTGCTCGCCGCCGTGCAGACGATCAGTGCCGAAGCGCCGTTCCGCCATCTGATTACGCCGGGCGGCCTGCGCATGTCGGTGGCCATGACCAATTGCGGCGAGCGTGGCTGGGTGTCCGATCGCACTGGGTATCGCTACGATGCGGTCGATCCGGAGTCAGGACGGCCCTGGCCGGCCATGCCTGCCGTGTTCCGGTCGTTGGCCGAACACGCGGCGGAAGCGGCTGGCTATCCCGGCTTCGCGCCTGATGCCTGCCTGATCAACCGCTATCTGCCGGGCACGCGCCTGTCGCTGCATCAGGATCGCGACGAACTCGATCTGCGCGCACCGATCGTTTCTGTCTCACTGGGCCTGCCGGCCGTCTTCCTCTGGGGTGGATTGCGTCGCGCCGACCGGCCGGGCCGATTCCGGCTCGCGCATGGTGACGTGGTGGTCTGGGGTGGGCCGTCCCGGCTCGTCTTCCACGGCATCGCCCCGCTGGCCGACGGCGATCATGCGTTGACCGGAAGCGAGCGAATCAACCTGACGTTTCGCAAGACCCGCTAAGCAATACCGCCAAGCAAGACCCAAGACCCGCCAATGACGCGGGAGCGCGTGGGCAGTTGCCTGCACAGTAGGACAACCACTACGATAGCGGCACCGCACCCTCTTCAGAACAAGACCGGCGCCACGTTGCGCCCGGCCGCCAGTGAGACAACCCCGATGTCAGCCTCCCCCGGCCATACCGGCCATACCGGCCAGCCCGAAAACACCGCGCCACGACAGGAAACCCCACCACCCAAACCTGCGCCGCTCGGCGGCCGGCCCGCCGATTCGATCCGCGCGGCATTGCTGATCTCCGCGTGCATCAGCGTGGTATGGATCGCAGGGCAGTGGCTGCAGGCGCCGCCTGCGCTGATCTGGGCCGGCGCGCTGGTGTTGTCGACGGTGTGCTGCTGGGCGGTCGGTGCGCTACCTGAGCCCACCGCCACGCTGCTCTTCTTCCTTGCCGCGGTGGTGTTCCATATCGCCCCGCCAACGGTGGTGTTCTCGGGGTTCACATCCACCGCGTGGTGGCTGATGTTTGGTGGCGCCGTCACCGGCGTGGCGTTGCGCAACACGGGACTGGCGCTGCGGCTGGCCGACATCATCTTCCACAAGCGCGTTGGCACCTATCCACAGGTGATCACCACGGTGGCGCTTAGCGCGGTGGGCCTGGCCTTCCTGATGCCCTCCACCACGGGCCGCGTGCTGCTGCTGATGCCGATCGTGCTGGCGCTGGCCGACCGCCTTGGCTTCGCGCCCGGCTCCAACGGCCGCATCGGCATGGTGCTGACCGTGGCGGCCGCGAGCTACATGCCGCCCACGTCGATCCTGCCCGCCAATATTCCGAACAGCGTGCTGTTGGGCGCTGCCAGTTCGCTCTATGGCATCAACCTGAGCTACGGCAGCTATCTGCTGCTGCATTTCCCGGTGCTCGGCGTGCTGAAGACCGTGGTGCTGATCTGGGTAATCTGCCGCATGTTCCCGGAAAGCGGGCCGATCGCGCCGCAAGCCGCCAGCGTCCGCACGCAGATGGGGCCGCAGGAGCGCGCGCTGGCGATCATCCTGGCGCTGGCCGTGGCGGGCTTTGCCACGGATGCCTGGCATGGCGTTTCGCCCGCGTGGATCTCGCTGGCTGCGTGCATCATCTGCCTGCTGCCGGGCATCGGGCTGGTATCGCCCAAGGCCATGACCGAGCAGGTCCACCTGGTACCGCTGATCTACGTGGCTGGCTTTCTGGGGCTGGGGGCGGTGGTCGAATCGACGGGCCTGGGCAGCGCGATCAGCGCGGGGCTGCTGCACTGGCTGCCGATGACGCCCGGCCACACCGCGGCGAATGTCGGCACGATTGGCGCGATGGGCGCCGTCATCGGCATGTTGTCCACGCTGCCGGCCCTGCCGGCCGTGCTGACGCCACTTGCCGCCGATCTGGCGAAGGCCACCGGATTGCCGCTTGAATCCGTGCTGATGCTGCAGGTGCCGGTGTTCTCCACCGTATTCTTCCCGTACCAGTCACCGCCGATCATGATCGCGATGCAACTGGGCGGCGTGGGCCTGCGGCACGGCACGCGCCTGTGCCTGACCATGGCGGCCATCACGATCGTGGCGCTGCTGCCGCTGGACTATCTCTGGTGGCGCCTGCTGGGCTACCTGCCCTGAACCACTCAGCCCCTAACCTGACAACCGCACAACCTCACGACCTCACCACTCCAACCTGTCGATCTCCGCGTCGCTCAAGGTGGTGCCCGGCTTGGGGTCCAGCTTGTGGTCCGGCTTGTCGTTCAACGCGCGCGGCTCCACGAACAGGTCGAGGTCATAGGCTGCCAGCAGCGCCAGCAGTTGCGCCACGCTGATCGTCTCGGGGTTGAGTTCCAGGTGCGAAATGCGGCTCTGGCTGGTGGCCAGCCGGGCTGCGGCATCTGCCTGGGAAAGCCCGGCGATCTTCCGCGCGCCCTGAAGCACCTGGCCGAGCTGCTCGCTGCTCGAAATCACGACTCTCGACATCATTGATTACCGAGAAATGAATATCTGAAATCTATCAATTTCGCGATATTCATGACAAATTTTCACGCCCGATGCACCGTGAATGTGGAGCATAGGGCGAATTTTCTGTCGCGCAATCCCAACCGCCACATATCTGACTTGCATTGACGCCCGGTTGCGTCGGTGAGTACACTGTGCCAGCCAATAGTCGTATGACAACTGACGACTATGACGAATACCAACGTGGAAGAGACAAGATGACGGCTCACAGAAAGACGCCGGACGCACTCCGCAGCGCGCGCTGGTTCGCGCCTGACGATCTGCGCTCATCCGGGCACCGCTCACGGATCATGCAAATGGGCTACTCGCCCGATGAATGGATGGGCAAGCCGCTCATCGCCATCATCAATACGTGGTCCGACATCAACCCGTGCCACGCGCACTTCAAGCAGCGCGTGGAAGACGTCAAGCGCGGCATCCTGCAGGCCGGTGGTTTCCCCGTGGAGCTACCGGCCATTTCTTTGTCCGAGAGCTCGGTCAAGCCGACCACCATGCTCTACCGCAACCTGCTGGCGATCGAGGCCGAGGAGCTGATCCGCTCCCACCCGATCGACGGGGCCGTGCTGATGGGTGGCTGCGACAAGACCACGCCGGGCCTGCTGATGGGCGCCACCAGCGCGGGCGTGCCGGCGATCTACGTGCCGGCCGGGCCGATGCTGCGCGGCAACTACAAGGGCACGGTGCTCGGCTCCGGTTCGGATGGATGGAAGTACTGGGACGAACGCCGCGCCGGCAACATCAGCAAGGCCGAGTGGATCGGCATCGAGGGCGGCATCGCGCGCAGCCACGGCACGTGCATGACGATGGGCACCGCCAGCACGATGACGGCGATCGCCGAAACCATTGGCATGACGCTGCCGGGTGCGTCGTCGATTCCGGCGGCGGACGCCAATCACATCCGCATGTGTTCCGAATCGGGTCGCCGCATCGTGGAGATGGTCTGGGAAGACCTGACGCCCGCACGCATCCAGACGCACCGCGCGTTCGAAAACGCCATCGCGGTGGCCATGGCCATGGGCTGCTCGACCAACGCGATCATTCACGTCATCAGCATGGCGCGCCGCGCGGGCCATGACATTGGTCTCGACGATTTCGACCGCATGAGCCGCCACGTACCCGTGATCGCCAACATTCGGCCCAGCGGCGACAAGTACCTGATGGAAGACTTCTTCTACGCGGGCGGGCTGCCCGCGCTGATGGGCCGTATCCGGGACAAGCTGCATCTCGACACGCTGACCGTCACCGGCCGCACGCTGGGCGAGAACATCGCCGGGGCCGAGGTCTACAACGACGACGTGATCCGCACGCGCGACAACGCGCTCTACCAGGAAGGCGCGCTGGCCGTCCTGCGTGGCAACATCGCACCGGACGGCTGCGTGATCAAGCCGAGCGCGTGCGAAAAGCGGTTCTTCAAACATACCGGTCCGGCGCTCGTGTTCGACGACTACCCGTCGATGAAGGCAGCGGTCGAGAACGAAGACCTCGACGTTACGGCCGATCATGTGCTGATCCTGCGCAACGCG
Source organism: Cupriavidus sp. SHE (assembly GCF_000812445.1). NCBI lineage: Bacteria > Pseudomonadati > Pseudomonadota > Betaproteobacteria > Burkholderiales > Burkholderiaceae > Cupriavidus > Cupriavidus sp. SHE. The sequence continues at coordinate 121,722 of NZ_JWMB01000009.1, forward strand.
GGGCCGCAGGGCGGGCCAGGCATGCCCGAGTGGGGGATGCTGCCGATTCCGAAGAAGCTCGTGAAGCAGGGCGTGCGCGACATGCTGCGCATGTCCGACGCGCGGATGAGTGGCACGAGCTACGGCGCCTGCATCCTGCACGTGGCGCCGGAAGCGTACATCGGCGGGCCGTTCGCGCTGGTGCAAACCGGTGACCTGATCACGGTCGACATCGACCGGCGCAGCATCCATCTGGAAGTCTCCGACGAAGAGCTCGAACGCCGCCGCGCGGCATGGCAACCGCCGCCGCCCCGCTACTCGCGCGGCTACGGCTGGATGTTCTCTCGCCATATCCGCCAGGCCAACGACGGCTGCGATTTCGATTTCCTGCAAACCGACTTCGGCGAAGCCGCCGGCGAACCGAGCATCTACTGAACCCGCCATGTCCGAGCTCACCCCTGCCCTGCGCGCCGCGCTGAAAACCGTCAGCACCGCCACGCTGTGCACCGCGCTGTTCAAGCGCGGGCTGCGCAACCAGTTCATCCAGGACGTGCGGCCGATCCAGTCCAACCCCGGCACGATGGTCGGCGAAGCGTTCACGCTGCGCTATATCCCGGCGCGCGAGGACCTGAATCCGATCACCGTGTTCCAGGACCCGAACCATCCGCAACGCCAGGCCATCGAGCAATGCCCGCCCGGCGCGGTGCTGGTCATCGACAGCAGGAAAGACGCGCGCGCCGCATCCGCGGGCTCGATCCTGGTGACCCGACTGATGCAACGTGGCGGCGCCGGCATCGTGACCGACGGCGGCTTCCGCGATTCTCCTGAAATCGCGCAGATGGCGATGCCCGCCTATCACCATCGCCCATCTGCCCCGACCAATCTCACGCTCCACCAGGCGCTGGAATTCAACGTGCCGATCGGCTGCGGCGATGTGGCGGTGTTTCCCGGCGATGTGATCGTCGGCGACGCGGAAGGCGTGGTCGTGATCCCGCAGGAAATGGTGGAGGACATCGCCGCCGAAGCGGTGGAGATGACCGCGTTCGAGGACTTCGTGACCGAGGAGGTACGCAAGGGCCGCTCGATCATCGGGCTGTATCCGCCCACCACTGAAAAAGCGCGTGAGGATTTCGCGGTCTGGCGGAAGGAACACAGGCGGTAACGCGTTCGGTCTCCCCTCTCCCACATCGTGGGCGAGGGGAGCGCATCACAAACGATAACGATAAAAATCGGGAGACCCCATGTTGAAGACAGCCCGCCTTGCCGTGGCGCTTTGCGCCGCCACGCTCTCCGTCGCCGCCCCCGCGCAGACGAACTGGCCCACACGCGCCGTGACAATCATCGTGCCGTTCACCCCCGGTGGCGGCACTGACATCGGCACGCGCCTTGTAGCCCAGCGCCTGTCGCAGCTCTGGGGACAACCGGTGGTCGTCGACAACCGCCCCGGCGCGGCCGGCAACGTTGGCCTGGAACTCACCGCGCGCGCCAAACCCGATGGCTACACGCTGGTGGCGGGCAACGTCGGCACGCAATCGATCAATCCGTTCCTGTACAAGAAGCTCTCCTACAACCCTGACGGGTTCGTCCCGGTGACGATGATGGCCGAGTTGCCATTTGCGCTCGTGGTCACGCCGGGACTGCCCGCGAATACGCCGAAGGAACTCGTGGCGCTGGCCAAGGCCAAGCCGGGCAAGCTAACGTTTGCCAGTTCAGGCACCGGCGGCTCGCCGCATCTGTCTGGCGAGATCTTCAAGGCGGCGACCAGCACCGACATGCTCCACGTCCCATACAAGGGCGGCGGTGCGGCGATGACCGACCTGATGGCCGGCAACGTCGACATGCTGTTCGCGTCGATCCTCGAAACTACCGGCCACGTAAAGGCCGGCAAGCTGCGCGCGCTGGCCGTGACCGGCACCGTGCGCTCACCGTCGATGCCAGATGTGCCGACGCTGGCCGAAGCCGGCATCCAGAACGCGGAGTCGGGCTCATGGGTGGGACTGCTGGCGCCGGCCGGCACGCCGAAGGATATCGTCGACAAGATCGCTGCCAGCGTGAAGCAGGTGGTGGTCATGCCTGACGTGAAGAAGCAACTCATCGAGCAAGGCGCGATTCCAGTGGGCAATACGCCGCAGCAGTTCGCCGCCATCATCGCCCAGGACCGAAAGCGTTATGCAAAGATCATCGCCGATAATCATCTGAGCGCGGACTGACCCGCACCCAGCCAAAACACCGATAACAAGGACTCTTCTCGCATGAAACCCCGCCTCCTTCAGCACGGCCGACTCCCGGAAAAGACCGAAGCCCAGCTTGCCGAGCAGTTCGATGTCCATCCGTTCTGGGCCGAGACCGATCCCGCCGGCTATCTGGCAAAACACGGTGGCGAGTTCGTGGCGATGACCACGCGCGCCGCGATCGGCGTCGATGCCGCGATGCTGGCCGCGCTGCCGAACCTGCGCGTGATTTCGAGCTTTGGCGTGGGCACCGACAAGCTCGATCTGGAGACGGCCCGCGCGCGCGGCATCGCGGTCGGCTACACGCCGGACGTGCTCAACGACTGCGTGGCGGACACCGCGTTCGCGCTGCTGATGGACGCCGCGCGACAGGTCAGCGCCGCGGACCGCTTCGTGCGGCGCGGCGAATGGCCCAAGGGCCCGTATCCGCTGACCACGCGCGTCAGCGGCAAGCGCCTGGGCATCGTCGGCATGGGCCGCATCGGGCGGGTCATCGCCAGGCGTTCGATCGGATTCGACATGGAGGTGCGCTACTTCGGCCGCAAGCCGCAGGACGGCGTCGACTACGGATTCGAGCCGTCGCTCGAAGCGCTGGCGAGCTGGGCTGACTTCCTGGTGGTAGCGACCTCGGGTGGCCCGTCCACGCGGCACCTGATCTCGGCCAGCGTGCTGGAGGCACTCGGGCCGCAGGGCTATCTGATCAACATCGCACGCGGCACGGTGGTGGACGAAGCCGCGCTCGTCAGCGCGCTGGCCGACAAGCGCATCGCGGGCGCAGGACTCGACGTGTTCGAGCGCGAGCCGCACGTGCCCGAAGCGTTGTTCGCGCTCGACAACGTGGTGCTGCTGCCGCACGTGGCCAGCGGCACGCACGAGACCCGTGCCGCCATGGCCGATCTGGTATTCGACAACCTCCAGAGCTTCTTCGCCACCGGCGCGGTGCTGAAATCCGCCGTCTGACGTCGCGGTCCGAAGTGTAGCCGGGTCGACACCAGGCAGAAATACTGCGCGCCCCGGCCCGGACTACACTGGCATTCCACATCTTCATCGCCCTAACGGAACGTGTGATGCCCGAAGACTCTCGGCCCCGGCCCTCGGGGCGCCGCCGTCACCTGCTGGCCATGGGGCTTGGCGGCGCCGGCCTGATGGCCGCATCGCGCATGGCCACGGCACAAGCGCCTGCCACGCTTCTGCCCCTCACCGCGCAGACCACCGAGGGGCCGTTCTACTTCGATGCCGGCAAGGTCCGACAGGACATCACCGAAGGCCAGCCGGGCGTGCCGGTGGAAGTCCGCTTCACGGTGGTCGACATGCATGGCCGGCCGCTCGCGGGCAGGCGCGTCGACCTCTGGCACTGCAATGCCTCGGGGGTCTATTCCGGCTATGCGGGCCAGGTGGATGACCACGGCCAGCGCGTGTCCATGCGGGACCGCACATTCCTGCGCGGAAGCCAGCCGGTGGGCGCCGACGGCGTGGCGGTGTTCCGCACCATCTACCCCGGCTGGTACGCGGGGCGCGCCACGCATCTGCATATGAAGGTAATCGACGGCAGCCGTACTTTGCTGACTACGCAGTGTTTCCTGCCCGATGCGCTCAGCGAGTATCTCTATACGCAACTGCCGACATACCGCCGCAAGGGCGTGCGCGAAATCCTCAACCGCAACGACGGTATCGCGCTGATGGCAGGCGATACCGTGCTGGGTGCCGTGCGCGAAGCCCGCGACCGGTATGTGATCACGCTGACCCTGGTAGTCGATCCCACCGCCACGGCGCCGCGCGAGCCAGGCCATCCGCCGGGGCCACCGCCCGGCGCACCCGGCGGCTTCGGCGAATCCGTGGTGCCTGCCGAAGGCATGGCCCGCGTCGAGGCGATCGTTCCCGGCCAGCATCTCCAGAAGTAGCATCCCGCCCCACCGCCCCGGTTCCGTCTCACCCGCATGACGGATATACCGGGTGCAGTCAAATCCCCTACGCTGTACGGATTGCCGCCGCCAAACCCGTGGTAGCGGCGTCCGGGCGCTTGCCGCCGCCGAAAAAAGTATCAGACATGATCGGCAATTGTTCGCTATGCTCCCCACAACGGCAGTGATTTCCCTGTTGCAGCTCACCTCCGCTCAGTACTAGTTGGTCAATGGATGGCGCCCACCGAAGGCGCCGCGTGCAGCGCAGTCTCGTGAGGGCCCCCGATGCAGCGAAGCTGGTTCCTGGTGGTGACGATCGCGCTGACGACGTTGGCCACGCTGTTTCCCGTGGGAATCGGTGTGTTCATGGCGCAGCTCGAGGCGAACCGGCGCGAGGCGGACCAACTAAGCGTGTTTGCCGATGCCGCGACCCGTCGGGCCGAGCTGGTCATGACGCAGGCAATCAATGCGCTGCAGGATATGGAAATGCTCCGGGAGGAGCCATGCACACCCGCCAACCTGGTCCAGCTTCGCCGCATCACCTACACCTATTCCTATATTCAGGACGCCGGCATCTATCGCGCCGGCAAACGGCTTTGTTCAGCGCTGCTTGGCCCCATCGAGCCTGGACAGTTCCCCCTGCCGCCGCCCGACTGGCGCACGCCTGACGGGCTTGACTACTGGTTCGACCAGCCCGTTCCGTTCAATGCCCAGCGCCACGTGGTGCTGATCGGCCGCAACGGCAACAACGTTGGGCTCGACTCGCAGGTCTTCGTCGATGTCGTCGATCGCGAATCACGGATGCTGGCCGTGGTCCAGACCGACGCCGGCCGTATCTTCTCGGCAACGCAGGGCGCGAACCTGACGCGGCTGCAGCAGGCCTACTCGGAACACTCATATGGGTCAGGCGCCGACGCCGCGCAGGAAGACGACGCCTCGATCGTCCTGCGTAAATCACGCAACATGCCGCTGGCAGTCGTGGTGCTTGCCCCGCGTGCGGCGTTGCTGGCCAACTGGAAATCGCTGCTGATCGGCGGGCTGGTGGTGGGACTGTCCGCCGGCGTGCCGCTCGGCATCCTGGTCTGGCGACGCGCCACACGGCGCTTCAGCCTGGAAGGCGAACTGCGCAGCGCCGTGCGCCGCCACGAGATGGCGGTGCATTACCAGCCGATTGCCTCGCTCGCGGACAATCACTGGGTGGGCGTGGAGGCGCTGGTCCGCTGGCGCCGCAACGGCAGGCTCGTGCGGCCTAACCTGTTTATCCCGATGGCGGAGAACGCTGGCCTGATCCAGCAGATCACCGACCAGGTGCTGGACATTATCCTGTCGGAACTCGGCACGCTGCTGCGCCGGTTCCCGTCGTTCTACGTATCGATCAACGTCGGCGTGGAAGACCTCAAGAGCCGGCGCTTTCTGAGCGTGCTCAATGCGCGGCTGCGCGGCTCAGGCATCGCGCCCCAGCAGATCCGCATCGAGGCCACCGAGCGCGGCTTTCTGGAACCCGACGTGGCCCGCGACACGATCCAGGCATTTCGCGACGCCGGACATCCGGTCTATATCGACGACTTCGGCACCGGCTATTCGAGCCTGTCATACCTGCAGAGCTTCAAGGTTGATGCGCTCAAGATCGACAAGTCATTCGTCGACACGATCGGCCAGGAGGCCGCGTCGAGTACCGTGGCGCCGCACATCATCGCGATGGCGCAGTCGCTCGGCCTGCAGGTCATCGCCGAGGGCATCGAGGACAAGATGCAGGCCGACTTCCTGCGCGAGCAGGGCGTCGACTACGGCCAGGGCTGGCTGTTCGGGCGACCCATGCCCGCTGTGGAACTGGCGCAACTGATGACGCGGGGCACGCCGCAAGCAGTGGCCTGACGGCTAGAATCGACCAACCCCAACGGTGATACGCCGCCGAATCAATTCCCAACGTATTGACCCCGGAGCCCCCGCATGTCGCTACCTGCCCTGTTCCTGACCGCTGCCGGCGTGGGTCTGGCCGTGGCCGCCCCCGTCGGCCCGATGGGAATGCTCTGCATCCGGCGGACGCTGACCGACGGGCCCCGCGCCGGGCTGGCCATCGGCTTCGGCATTGCCTGCGGCGATGCGATCTACGGACTGGTGGCGGCGCTGGGGCTGGTAGGCGTCTCGCAATTCATGCTGGCCTACGACAAGCCACTGCATCTGGCCGCCGGGCTGTTCCTGGTCTATCTGGGGCTGCGCACGTTCCTGCAGAAGCCGACCGACCAGGCGGCCACGCTGAACAGCAATGGCTACGGCGCGCGGGCCTTTGGCAGCGCGCTGCTGCTGACGCTGACCAATCCGCAGACGATCATCATGTTCGCCGCGTTGTTCGCCACACTGGCGCCGCGTGGCGCGTTCTCGACCCCGATCGCGATGACAACGGTGCTCGGCGTGTTCTGCGGCTCGATCCTGTGGTGGTGCGTGCTGGTGACGATCGTCAGTGGCGCCCGTCATGCGCTGGGGATGCGCGTGCGCCAATGGATTGATCGCGCGGCCGGCGTGGCGCTGGCGGCGTTCGGTGTGTCGGAAATCCGGCGCGCCCTGTAGCCCTATACCCCTGGCGGCACCGGGGATATGACCACCCCGATGCCGTACCGCTGATTACTCGGCCTTCGCGCCCGAATCCTTCGCCACCTTGGTCCACTTGGTGGTTTCCGTCTTGATGAAGGCGGCAAGCTGCGGCGGCGTCATGTCGCCAGCCGTCACGCCCTGATCGTCGAAGCGCTTCTGCACGTCCGACTGCTTCAGCACCTTGGCAAGTTCCGCGCTCATGCGCTGGCGAATCGGCTCCGGGGTGCCGCGCGGCGCCATCAGCGCATACCACGTGGTCACCTCGTAGCCGGGCACGCCGCTTTCCGCCACCGTCGGCACACCAGGATAGGCGGGCGAACGCTTGGCCGACGTGACGGCCAGCGCCTTGACCTTGCCGCTCTTCACGTGCGGATTCGCCGACGGGCTGGTCTCGATCGCCATCTGGATCTGGCCCGCGATCAGGTCGGTCATCATTGGCGCGCCGCCTTTATAGGGCACGTGCGAGATATCGGTGCCCGTGGCCGAGCGGAACAGCTCGCCGGACAGGTGCTCGGTGCTGCCGATGCCCGCCGAACCGTAGTTCACCTTGCCCGGATTGGCCTTGATGTAGGCGATCAGTTCCTGCACGTTCTTGGCGGGAATCGACGTGTTCACCAGCACGACGTTGGGCGTCAGCGCCACCATGCCGATCGGCTCCAGATCCTTCTGGAAATCGTACGGCAGCGTCTTGTAGATGCCGGGGGCCATGGTGTGAGCCACGGTCGCCAGCAGGAACGTGTAGCCGTCCGGATTCGCACGCGCTACCAGCGCGCCGCCGATGGTGCCACCCGCGCCGGGACGGTTATCGACCACCACGGGCTGACCAAGCGCCTCGCCCAGCCGTTGTCCGACCGCACGGCCGATGATGTCCGTGGTGCCGCCCGACGCGAACGGCACAACGAGCGTGATCGGCTTCGACGGCCAGTGGTCGGCGGCAAATGCGGAGCCGGTCGGGACGGCGGCCATGGCAATGGCCGCCCCCGCCAGCATCCTGAGCGCCGTGCGGCGCGCCATGCATGGGGTCATGCGAGTCTCCTCGGGGAACTATGGAATTCTGAAATGCCTGATCCCTGAGACTTTACGAAGGTGGCGAAGCCTGCACCAGCCCCGTGCCGGCGGGAGGTGTTCAGGATTTGTGAAGGGTGGCGCCGGGCCAGCGTTCGGCCGTGACCAGTTGGCGGGCCACCGATTCGAGCACGCCTCGCGCTGCCAGGCCGGCCGGCGACAACTCGTCGTCCGACAGGCTGACCAGCAGGTTCGGACGCCTGACGCTGGCATCGGCGATCTCGATCAGCGCCAGCGGGTCGCCCAGATGGCGCGCCACGGCGGCGCCAGGCTGAATCGTCGCGCCAATGCCGGCGCGCACGGCGTCCATCAGTACGGCCAGCCCGTCGATTTCGGCCACCACGTTCAGCGCACGCTGGTGACGGGCCGCGGCCGCGTTCAGCACGGCGCGCAGGCCGTGCGCGCTGCTGGGCAGAATCAGCGGGATGTCGCCGATGTCCTCGAGCCGCACCGCATTCGCCGCTGGCAAGCCGGGCTGATCGGGGCGCGCGATCAGGAAAAGCCGTTCTTCGAGCAATGGCGTGGTGCTCCAGCGCTGACCCGCTTCGAGCTGGAACAGCACGGCCAGGTCGAGCTGGCGCGCGCCAATCATCGAAGCTAGGTTGCCGGAGAGGCTTTCGACCAGATGAAGACGGATATCGGGATAACGCTCGCGCATCGCGACCATGAACGGAGGCCCCAGCACCGCCAGCGTGCTCGGTGCCATGCCCACGCTGACGTGGCCCGACAGCCGCGCCGTCCGCGCCGCGCGCGCGGCATCGTCCGCGTGGCGCAGCGCCAGTTGCGCCTGACGCCAGAAGGCCAGACCCGCGTCGGTCGGCACCACGCCGCTCGACGTGCGCTGCAGCAGTCGCGTGGATAGCTCGCTCTCGAGGCGGCTGATCTGCTGGCTCAACGCGGACGTGACGACGCCCAGTCGCTGGGCCGCCTGCCCCATGCTGCCAAGCTCCACCACATGCACGAAGTAGCGCAACTGCCGCAGTTCCATTTCCTCTCCTGTCACAAGCCCCCGGTATTGTGCCTTGTGCGCGGGTTGACCGGGCGGACACGATGGCCGAGCATGTTGACATCGCCCTCGCCGTGCAGCGCGGTGACGCTACCGTCACCGCGCTGCACCGTCACCCGCCAGATGACCGGCAGATGGCAGGCACAGTCCTCGCTTGCCACGCTATTGATCACCACGTGTATCCAAACGGAGCTTCCACCATGCAAAGCACTCCACCGGCTGCCGCAACGTTGTGGCCGATGCCGACATTCTCTTTCCAGGCCTTGACGTCGTTCGATCACAGCGCAATGGAAGGCTGGCACAAGTTCATGGGCCTCAATGCCGACTTCACGCGTTCGATGTTCGAGGAAGTCCAGTTCGACTGGGCATCGTGCTTCGTGCCGCAGGACCCCGAGGACTTTTACGTGCGCGAATGGTCGTGCCAGATCCCGCTCCTGTCGATCCCGCTGCGGTACGCCACAGCCATGATCGAACTAACGGCCTCCACGCAGCGCGCATGGATGGATGCCTGGGGTCACATGTTCGGGCTGCCGGTGCTGCCAACACCGCTGTCGCTGATGCCAGCGGCCCTCACCGATATGCCTGCCGCAGCACCGAAGGGCGAGGTCGAAGACGTTCCCGCTGCGTCCATCCGCGAGACGCCACACCCGCGCAAGGGTAAAGCCGCGTCGTCGACGTAACCAACGGTTGCAGATTCGTTCTGGCGGCATCACGCGGAGATCGTCGTTCTTCGTTGTAACGACTATGCTGCAAGGGACTGACCTCCGCGTCATGCCGCCTGCCCGATGACATTCTGGGCGCACCCGGCCAGGCAAGTGATTCGCGCCCATCTCGCGAGGCGACTATGCGCAAGATCCTCCTCACCAGCCTGATTGTTGCCACGGCGGCCGTGGCGGCCGCGCCGATGGCACATGCCCAGGACAAGAAGCAGTTCGACCCCTACACGCAAGGCGCGAAGTCGGATCAGTACAACCCGTACACCGATGGCGCCAGGACCGGCGACAAGTTCGATCCCTACACCCAGGGCGCGAACACGTCGGCGCAATCCAATCTGGTGCCGGACCAGAAGGCCGACCCGTACACCGAGGGCGCGAAGGCGGGCAAGTATGACCCGTACACCGACGGCGCGCGCACCGGCAAGTTCGACCCCTTTGTCGACGGCGCCAAGTCCGACTCCGACAAGTAGCCCTCATCCCTCGTTTGACGCCATGAACCCGCCCGGTGCCGCCGCAAGGCCGCGCCGGGCTTTCTGCTTCGGGTGACGGGCCCGTCTCCGTCTACAGCCGCACTGCTTCAGCGCGTCCGCGCCGTCTGCGCAACCGCGGGCGCCTGGCGCCTTGGCAACTGCCACAACGATCACGGGCGCGTTACGGTTGCGACGGCACCCGGCTTTAGCACCGCGATCACCAACTCGTGAAGCGCCTGCCTCGCCTCCCTTGCTGCCTGCTCGTCATAGGCGACGGTCACTCCCCGCTCGACGCACGGGTCATCGTAGGTAAAAGGCTTGCTGGTCTGGGCGTTGACCAGCAAGCCATTCTCCAACTCCACCGTCCTGCAATGCCGCGTTGTTTGCGCGCGCGGAAGCTGCACGGCCGACGCGAGCGCCCGCGAATCGAAGGCATGATTGGCCTTTGGATACTCGATCAACATCGCATCGTTACCCTTCGCCTTTAGTCGATCGACATATGCGCGGCACGGGCCAACCGGGTCGTAGTTGTCTGCGCTGCCCTGGAGAATTCTTAACGGCTTTGCAACAAGGTCATCGTCTTCGCGATACGTATAGGAGCAGTCGGGATAAAAGGCGACGTAGGCCGCGAACTCGGTTCCGGGTGACGCGTGCAATCGGTGAAACCGTTTCAGGCTTGCATAAAGCGCATTCTGCCCGCCTCGCGAAAACCCCACGAGCATGATTCTCGTCGGGTCGATACGCGGATGTCTTGAAAGAATCGCGAGCGCGCGAAAGGCGTCTTCCATTTGCGCCAGGCGAGGTAGCTGGGTCTGGTCGTTGATCGTGCTGGTAATGCCACGGGCAGAAAAGCTGTCAAGGACAAACGTCGCGACGCCCATCCCCAGAAGATCCTGCTCCCAGTCGGTCACCGAACTACCGATGCCGCCTGAGCCATGCAGCAGCATCACCAGTGGGAGCCGGTCCGCCCCGGCCTTGGGGAGCCGAAGTTCGCCCGCGATCGTTGCAGGCCGCCCGCCCTCGACACCGGCCAGAAACTCCTGATCCGACATCGTGACAGTCGGTACGGGAATCACCTCGGTCCGAACGACTTGCGCCAGTCCGTCGGGTGACAGACACCCGAGTGTGAAGAGCAAACAGAATTGGGCAGCCAGATAGGAAATTGCAGATTTCATGGCGCCCCCTTCTTTTGCGTTCTTGTGCCTTCTTGTGTTTTCTCGTGCCTTACTGTGAGCACCCATTCACACGCGGAGCATTGCCCCCCCAATAGTCTAGGTAGCACGATGCCCATCTGCTAAACGATTCTTCCAGCCTGGCAAGCGGGGGGTTTCCTGACCACGCTCGCGCAGGCCGGGGATGCCGACGCGGGCATTTCTGTTCAAGCTGTCGGTGCCGCATTGCGCCCGCGTGGAAACCAAAGCCGAGTTACCGCTGATCGGTCGTCAGCATTCTCACTCTCACCTTGCGGCCCTTCACCTTGCCTTCGTTCAGCCGTTTCACCGCCTCGCGTCCGATGGCGCGGTCCACGGCGATATAGGTCGACATCTCCATCACGCTGATCTTGCCGATCTGCTCCTTTGTGAAGCCAGCCTCTCCGGTCAGCGCGCCGAGGATGTCGCCGGGCCGGATCTTCTCCTTGCGCCCGCCCAGCATCTGCAGCGTGACCATTGGCGGCAGCAGGCGCCCGCCACCTGACGGCTTCAGTTCGTCAAGCGCGTGCCATTCGAACTCACCGCCCTGGTGCTGCTCGATGTTGCCGACGCGACCCATTTCATCCAGGCTGACGAGGCTGAAGGCCGAGCCTGCTTCGCCAGCGCGTCCGGTACGGCCGACGCGGTGGACATGGACCTCGGGGTCGGGCGTCACGTCCACGTTGATCACGGCTTCCAGCTGCGCGATGTCGAGCCCGCGTGCGGCCACGTCGGTGGCTACCAGCACCGAGCAGCTCCGGTTGGCGAACTGCACCAGCACCTGGTCGCGATCGCGCTGATCTAGGTCGCCGTGCAGTTCAAGCGCGGCATAGCCCTGCGCGCGCAGCAGGTCGGCCAGATCGCGGCAGCGCGCCTTCGTATTGCAGAAGGCGAGTGTGGTGGCCGGGCGGAAATGGTCGAGCAATCGGCCGACGGCGTTGAGCCGATCGCCCTCCTCCACCTCGTAGAAGCGTTGGGTGATGGTGGCTGCGTCGTGCGCCTCCTCCACCTTCACCGTCTTCGGCTGGCGCAGGAAGCGATGGGCGAGCTTGTCGATGGCAGCCGGATAGGTGGCCGAGAACAGCAGCGTCTGCCGGTCCTTCGGTGCGTGGCTGGCGATAAATGCGATGTCGTCATGAAAGCCCATGTCGAGCATGCGGTCGGCTTCATCGAGCACCAGCGTGTTGATCGCATCGATATTCAGGCTTCCGCGATCGAGGTGATCGATGATGCGGCCCGGCGTGCCTACGACAACGTGCGCGCCGTGAACAAGGCTCTCCACCTGCGGCCGGATTGGCGAGCCGCCGCTGAGCGTCAGCACCTTGACGTTGTCCTCCGCGCGGGCGAGACGACGGATCTCCTGTGTGACCTGATCGGCCAGCTCACGCGTGGGACAGAGCACCAGCGCCTGTACGTCGAGCGGACGCGGATCGAGACGATGCAGCAGGGAGAGCGCGAACGCTGCGGTCTTGCCGCTGCCGGTGCGGGCCTGGGCGATGAGGTCGTGACCAGCCAGCGCGAGCGGCAGGCTGGCGGCCTGGATCGGCGTCATGGCGTCGTAGCCGAGCTGGACGAGGGTAGCCTGCATGGCCGCGGACAGCGGCAGCGTGGCGAATGAGGTAGGGGCTGAAGAAGTCATGCCGGATTATAGATGCGCGGCCGCGTCTTGCACGCCTTACCTGCCCTGCGGCCTGACGGCATGACGAAATCAGCACACGCCGGGCCATCGCCGCGACCGGCACGCTCAACGTTGACGGGTGCGAATGTTGACGGGTGCGAATGCGGCGGCAGCGCGCCCGCGAGCCGATTCCCCCAACGTGACCGCGCCAGCCATATCCCTGTCGCAAAAGGGAAAGTTCAAGACATGCACGGAAAAGCGGAAAGTTTGGCCAGATCAGATGATTCACCACACAGGTTGTCCATCTGACGCGCTCGATCCGCACGCCGCAGGTGGACCTCCATATTCGACAGCAGACAGGAGACCACATGGCGAAAGTCGTCAGGATTTATGAAACGGGCGGGCCCGACGTCCTTCGTTTTGAGAACGCCACGGTTGGTGAGCCGGGACCGGGCGAGGTCCGTGTCCGTCACGTGGCGGTCGGTCTGAACTTTGCCGACACATACTTTCGCAGCGGCCTCTACAAGGTTCCCCTGCCCAGCAGCATTGGCAACGAAGCCGCCGGCGTGATCGAGGCCGTAGGTAGCGGCGTCACGCATCTTGCCGTCGGCGATCGCGTGACCTATACGGGCTTTACACCCACGCTGGGCGCCTACAGCACCGACCGATTGATCTCCGCCGACCCGCTGATCAAGCTGCCGGAAGCCATCAGTTGCGAAGTCGCGGCGGCCATGACCATGCGGGGATTGTCAGCCGCGTACCTGATGCGCCGGATCTATCCCTTCAAGGCCGGCGACACCATCCTGCTCCATGCGGCCGCGGGTGGTGCCGGCCTGATCCTCTCGCAATGGGCCAAATTGCTGGGGCTGACCGTCATCGGAACGGTTTCCACCGACGCCAAGGCCGAAGTGGCGCGCGCCCATGGTTGCGACCACACCATCAACTACAGCCATGAGGACGTGGCCAAGCGCGTGCGGGAACTGACGGATGGCGTAGGCGTGTCCGTGGTCTTCGACAGCGTGGGCAAGGACACCTTTATGTCGTCGCTGGACTCACTCAAGCGCCGTGGCCTGCTGGTCTGCGTGGGCTTCGCCTCCGGAGCCGTCCCGGCATTTGACCCGGCAATTCTGGCCCGCAAGGGCTCCGCGTATCTGACGCGACCGGGCCTGGCCGACTACATCGCCGATCCCGCCGAAAAGGCGGAGCTGGTCGATGAGCTGTTCGGCCACGTGGCCGCAGGCCGCATTCGCATCGACATCAATCGCCGCTACGCGCTAGAGGATGCCGTGCAGGCGCATCGCGACCTTGAGGCTCGCAAGATCGTCGGTTCGTCCATTTTCGCAATCTGACGGTTGCCCTTCCCTGGGGAGCATCCCGTTCGCCATCCCCGCTATTCATCATTCATCCGGAGACCCATCCATGCATTTCCTTGACGGCCACCTGTACCCCGAGAACCAGCAACCGCTGATCATCACCGCCGCACCGTATGCGCCGGGCTGGATTCCCGAAGATTTCCCGGAAGACATTCCGGTCACCATGGAAGAACAGATCCAGAAGGCGGTGGACTGCTACGAAGCCGGCGCCAGAGTGCTGCATCTGCACGTGCGCGAGGCCAACGGCAAGGGCAGCAAGCGTCTGTCGATGTTCAATGAGCTGATTGCGGGCGTGCGCGCCGCCGTGCCGGATATGGTGATCCAGGTGGGCGGCTCCATCAGCTTCGCGCCGGAAGAGGGCCAGGACGCCAAATGGCTCAGCGATGACACGCGACACATGCTGGCCGACCTCGATCCGAAACCCGATCAGGTGACGGTCACCGTCAACACTTCACAGATGAACGTGACGGAACATGCCGGTCTCGACGACTTCAAGGGTGTCTCGCGCGGCTTCCCGCACCTCTACAAGACCTACAAGGACATGGTCGTGCCCTCGAACCCAAGCTGGGCCGAGGAACACATCCGGCGTCTGACCGCGGCCGGCATCCAGAGCGAGTTCCAGTGCTACAACATCAATAGCTTCGAAACGATCGAGCGAATGATTCGCCGCGGCGTCTACAAGGGGCCACTGGTGATGAACTGGGTGGCCATCAGTGGCGGCATGGATCAGGCGAACATCTTCAACCTGGCAAATATGCTGCGAGCCGTGCCGGACGGCGCCGTGGTAACGGTGGAGAGTTCGGTACTGAATGTGCTGCCCATCAACATGATCGGCATCGCGCTGGGCCTGCACGTTCGTTGCGGCATCGAGGACGTGCTCTGGAACCAGTCCCGCACTGGAAAGATGAGCTCCGTCGAGCAAATCAAGCAGTTGGTGCGCATCTCCCGCGAATTCGGTCGCCCCATCGCCACAGCCAAACAGACACGGGAAATCCTCAAGCTTGGGGTCTTCTACGACACCGTGGAAGAGACGCTTCAGGCCAATGGCTTCTCGCCGAATCGCAACGGCGCAAACCAGGGTTTCCTGCGCAAGCAGGAGAACTTGCCGTCCTGAAGTCAGCCCGGCGGGCCGGACGCCAGCCCCTGCCCCCGGGGCTGGCATCGACCTCACGCATCGACCTCACACATCGGTTGAGCGACCGTCAAAAGACCAAGTACATGGAGGTAGACAATGGCATTACGCATGCAAAAGCCGACTGCGGTCGTGCTGGGTGCTGCGGCGCTTCTGGCGCTGTGCGCTTCAGCGCAGGCACTGGCTGAGGACGTCTGGCCCTCGCGCCCGATTCAGATGGTCGTGGCGTCGTCGGCAGGGTCCGGAGTCGATGCGCTGGCGCGCCTGATGGCGCAACGTCTGTCGATCGCGCTGAAGCAACCTGTCGTTGTCGATAACCGGCCCGGCGGCAGTGGCGTGATCGGGACCAACGCTGTCGTCAAGGCGCCTGCTGACGGATACACGATCCTTTACACCACGGCATCGAACATGGTCGTTGCCCCGGCCGTCCTGAAGACCATCCCCTACAACCCCAAGAAAAGCCTCGTACCCATCGCCGAGACGGCCTCGGGTGGCGTGGTACTGCTGGTGAGCAACGACTTGCCGGTCCATAGCCTGCCGGAACTCATCCAGCTGCTCAAGGCGAACCCGGACAAGTACGGCTACGCAACCTGGGCCACGGGATCGTCGGGCCAGTTGATGATGGAATGGCTCAAGAAGCAGACCGGCATGAAGACCGATCACGTCCCGTATCGGACTTCGACCCAGTTGCTGACCGACCTGTCCTCGGGAATCGTGAAGATCGGTTGGACAGACCCGGGCGCGCCAGTCCCATTCCTGCGCTCCGGGAAGGTCCGCGCCATTGCCATTGCCGGCAACGTTCGCGCGCCGCAGCTACCGGACGTCAAGACCATGGGTGAACAGGGCTACGCGTTCGATGCGGTGGGCTGGTTCGGCATGTTCGCACCGGCAGGAACCAACCCGGCGATCGTGAAGCGGTTGTCCGATGAGGTCAACAAGGCCCAGGCATCCCCGGATCTCGCAGCCACGATGAAGGCCATGAACTTTGGTCCCCCGCCTGTGAAGACAGCGGTGCAATTCGGCGAGACGGTCAGCCACGACCTCGATGTCTGGTCGAAGATCGCCACCGATGCGGGGATTCAGATCGACTAGTGGAAAAACGACCGCCAGGCGCCCACGGTGCCCGGCGTCTTGCGTCGACGGCGAGTGGAATTCGCGACGCAAAGCGGAGCAAGCCGTTGATCTGCCTTGCCCGTAGCTCTACTGCAAATCCAAGCGCAAGACAGGACGAACGCCATCGCTCACACAAAGGGCGAGAGCCGCGCTCGTCCATGGGTAAACGCGCGGGTTCTGCGCAAGAAAGGGAACCGGACTTCGATTCGGACCTGGCAACGTTCCAGGCCGGTGGCGCCCGCGCGTTACCAGCCTGGAAACCAAAACAATGAACGTGGAGGAGTGCTGGTGAACAAGAGACTTTTTGCCCTGGCCGCCGCTTGCGCGTGTGGCGCGGCCAACGCGCAATCGAGCGTGACCTTGTACGGTGTGGTCGATGTGAACGTGGAATACGTCAACCACGTTGGGGCCGTGCCGCAGGCAGGTAACGGTTACAACCCCGGTCCACCCCAGACGGTGTTTCGCGAGAATTCTGGCGGCTACTCCGGATCGCGTTGGGGTCTTCGCGGCGTCGAAGACCTCGGGGGCGGCCTGAAGTCGATCTTCGTGCTGGAAAACGGCTTCAATGCCGATACCGGCACGCTGCAACAGGGTGGACGCATGTTTGGGCGCCAGGCCTTCGTGGGCCTCGACACACGCTTCGGTGTGTTCACGTTCGGCCGACAGTACCAATCGATTTTCTCCACCATGGCCAACTTCGTCCCAGCGCGATATGCCACGCAATATGAGCCGACGGGTGTGGTGGCAGGGGCCAATTTCCGCCAGGACAACACGGTCAAGTACTCCGGGACGTTCGGCCCCTTCACCGCGCAGGCGGACTGGTCGTTCGGGGTTGGCACGACGCTGCCGTCCACCTACCCCACGGTGCCGACGGCGGGTGGTGCCGGTGAAGTACCGGGCCAGTTCCGCCGCGATTCGGCCTATGGTGTCGCCTTGAGCTATCAGGCTGGGCCGGTCGGGCTGGGTATTGGCTACGACCAGTGGAATCCGACCATCGGCACGGGCAATGGCACATTCAAGAAGGCCGTTGTCATGGCCAGCTACGCGTTCAACGATACGGCGAAGCTGATGGGTGGTTACCGATGGGGGCAGAACAAGGATCCGGGCGGCACGACGATCCTGCGCGATGACTTCTACTGGATTGGTGGCCAATACCGCTTCTCGTCGGCGCTGGATTTCACGCTCGAGTATGACTATCAGAACGTGAAGAACCTGGGTGGCAACAACAGCGTGGCCAACCCCTGGCAGATTGCCCTGATCGCAGACTATGCTTTCTCCAAGCGGACCGACGTGTACCTGACCACGGCATACAGCAGGAACGCCGGCCTGGCGATGGAATCGGCAGCGAGCGGCTTCGCGACCAGCCTGGCGTTGGGCAATTCCTATGCGCTGGCCAACGGACAGAAATCCATGTTCGGCGCGGCATTGGGGATTCGACACGTGTTCTGAGCGTTCGGCCGGAAGCGCCTTGAGGTGACTTGAGGCGACTTCCGGCTTCACTGACGTTGTCCGCATACTGGGGAGAGCGAACCATGGATCTTGGTCTGAAGGACAAACGAGCGATAGTCACCGGCGGCAGCCGGGGTATCGGCAAGGCGATTGCGCTCCAGCTCGCGCAAGAAGGCGTCGACGTGGTGGTGGCAGCCCGTGGACGCGCGGCGTTGGAAGCGACGGCTGCGGAGCTGGCGACGCTGACAGGAAGACGGATCGTGCCACTCGCCGTGGACACTTCCAGCAAGGCTTCCGTGGACAGCATGGTGAACCAGGCCATCGCCGCATTGGGCGGCATCGATATCCTGGTCAACGCCGCTGCATTGCCCGGTGGAATCTCATCGGCCTCCCGGCTCGATGAAATCGACGATGCGCAAGCCATTGAAGACATCGACATCAAGGTGATTGGCTATCTGCGCACCGCGCGGGCGCTCGCGCCACACCTGATTGCCAATGGCTGGGGACGGATCGTGAATATCGGTGGCCTGGCGATCTATCGCACCGGCCGCCCCATTGCCACGCTGCGCAACGTCGGCGTGGCTGCGATCACCAAGAATATGGCGGATGAACTCGGGCCGAAGGGCATCAACGTCACGGCGGTCCATCCCGGAGCGACACGGACGGAGACAACCGACGCGGCATTCGAGGCCTGGGCCGCAGCAAGGACCTCGCTGGGCCGCATTGTGGAAGCCCGCGAGGTTGCGGCCGTCGTGGCATTCCTTGCATCGCCAGTGAGTGTGGCGATCAATGGCGATGCCATTTCTGTCGCTGGCGGGAGCCCCGGCACCATCCGGTACTGATCGCTACTGATCGCTGCAGCACGCGCCGAAGCCCCGGCATTCCCGGGGCCCTAGACCGCGCCCCGGGACACCGCCGACTTACCCAGCGGTCTTCCCGCCGTTCACATGAAGGATCTGCCCCGTGATTTACGTCGATTGATCGGATGCCAGGAACAGAATCGCATCGGCGACCTCTTCCGGGGTGCCAACGCGCCCGGCAGGGATCGTCGCAGCGACGGAGGCAAGCCGATCCGCGCCACCGGCAATGCGCCCGAGCATGGCCGTTTCAATCGGGCCCGGCGCCACGGCGTTGACGCGGACATTCGCCTGGATGACATCAAGGGCCGCGGACTTTGTCAGGCCCTCGATCGCGTGCTTGCTCGCCACATACATCGGATTGCGCGGATTGCCGCGACTGCCCATCGTGGACGACAGATTGACAACGACTCCGCGCTGTTGCCCGATCATTGCTTTCAGCTCGTGCTTCATGCAAAGGAACGTCCCAAGGACGTTCGCATCGAACGTCGTCGCGTACGACTGGACGGTCTGCTCGACGATCGATCCCGGTGTGCCTTCCGTCCCGGCACTGTTCACTGCGATATCGAGGCCGCCAAAGCGCTCGATGGCATGACTGACAAGACGCATGACATCGTCCTCACGGCTGACATCGGCCGCCAGAAAGTCCGCTTCCGCGCCCATCTCCCGAAGTTCGGAGATGAGGGCGTCTCCGGCTGCGGCATTCCGCCCGGAACAGACCAGCCGCGCGCCCTTGGCTGCAAAGGCAAGCGCCGTCGCACGGCCGATGCCGGCGGTCGCGCCGGTAATCAAGACAACAGGATGAGACATGAGCGTTTCCTTGGATAAGTCAGGCGAGACTGTTCGTGAGCCCTTGGGGAAGATCGGCCGGTCAGAACGCGACGGCATCGCGGCCCTTTAGCTGCAGCATGTCGCGGGCCTCGTCCGGCGATGCCACGTCGAGGTTCAGCGACTTCAGAATGCCAACCACGCGTTTGACCTGGTCGGCGTTGCTGGTGGACAGCTTGCCGCGGTCCTCCCAGAGTGAATCCTCCAGGCCAACGCGGACGTTTCCGCCCATCGCCGCCGCCATCGATGCAATCGGCATCTGGCTGCGACCGGCGCCGAGCACGGACCAGTAGTAGTCCTTGCCGAACAGGCGCTCCGCGGTGCGGCGCATGTGCATGACATCGTCGGCGTGCGTGCCGATGCCGCCCAACAGGCCGAACACGGACTGGATGAAGAAAGGCGGCTTGAGGATGCCGCGATCAATGAAGTGCGCGGCCGTGTAAAGGTGGCTCGTGTCGTAGCACTCGATCTCGAAGCGTGTGCCGTTGTCGGCGCAGGATTCGAGGATGTAGCGGATCTCCTTGAACGTGTTGCGGAACACACGGTCCTCGGAGCCTTCGAGGTAGGGACGTTCCCAGTCGTGCTTGAACGTCGCGTGCCGGGCGAGCATCGGATAGAGACCGAAGTTCATGGACCCCATGTTCAACGAGGCAACCTCGGGCTTGAGTTGCAGCGCCGGCTGCAAGCGTTCTTCCACCGACATGTTGGGGGCGCCACCAGTCGTGAGGTTGATCACGACGTCCGAACGGGCCGCGATCCGTGGGAGAAACGCACGAAAGAGGGCCGGGTGTTGCGATGGCTGGCCATTCTCCGGGTTTCGCGCATGGAGATGGACAATGGCCGCGCCAGCCTCCGCCGCGGCAACGGCCTCGTCTTCGATCTCCCTGGCGGTGATGGGGAGATAAGGCGACATTGTGGGGGTGTGAATACTGCCGGTCACGGCGCAGGTGACGATCACCTTGCTCTGTGGTGCTGCCATGGTGGATGCCCTCCGTTATTTCGCTCGAAAATGAACTGCCCGGTGCGATGTCGCATGCTACGGAACTTGACCTTCGCAGGCCGCTGCTACGGCCGGAATGTCGCGAATTGGAAAGTGAATGTCCTGCCGAAGTAAGCATGGATGCCGGGAACACCAGATACTCGTTGTCAGGCACTTACAAGACAGCAGGAGACATGGAAATGAAGATCAGGCAAATCACCCCTGCCATCGGGGCCGAGATTTCCGGCGTCAACATCGGCGAGGCGGCGCGCGATCCGGCAGTCTTCGCCGAGATCCGCGCGGCGCTGCTCAAGCACCGGGTCCTCTTCTTTCGCAAGCAGGAAATCACGCGCGCCGACCACGTGGCCTTCGCCAGTGGCTTCGGCAAGCTGGAAGACCATCCCGTGGTTGGCAGTGTTCCGGACTACCCGGGGCTGGTGAAGGTCTACCGTAGCGACAACCCGCACAGCTTCGAGAACAGCTATCACTGCGACGGTCTGTGGCGTCCCAACCCCGCCATGGGGGCTGTCCTGCGCTGCCTCGAATGTCCCGAGATCGGCGGTGACACCATCTGGGTGAACATGGTGAAGGCGTACGAGGAACTCCCCGATGAGATCAAGTCGAAGATCGACGGCCTGCGCGCCAGGGCCAGCATCGAACACAGTTTCGGGGCGGTAATGACGCCGGAGAACCGCGCGAAGCTGGCGCAGGATCATCCACCGGTGGAGCATCCTGTGGTGCGCACCCATCCGGAAACCGGCGAGAAGATCCTGTTCGTCGGCGCCTCGTTCACGACGCACTTCACCAACTACAGCACGCCGGCCAACGTGCGCCATGGCATCGATAAATCGCCTGGCGCCTCGCTGCTGCTCAACTACCTGACCAGCCGCGCCACCATTCCGGAATACCAGGTGCGCTGGGCCTGGCAGGAGGGCGATGTCGCGGTGTGGGACAACCGCAGCACGCAGCACTACGCCGTCAACGACTACTATCCGGCGCCGCGCAAGATGGAACGCGCCGGCATTGTCGGTGATATCCCGTACTGAGCTGAAAGACAGAGGAGAGTGCATTCCATGACATCCGGAAATCAGCCAACGGTCGTGATCGTTCCCGGCTTTCGCGATCACATGCCGGAGCACTGGCAGTCACTGCTTGCGGAGCGCCTGCAGCAGCAGGGGCGAGCGGTGCGCATCGTGCCGCAGATCGATCACGACAAGAGGTTGCGCCGCGCGAGAGTGGAGAACCTCGAGCGTGTCGTCAGCGGCATCCCAGGGCCGGTCATCCTCGTCGCGCATAGCGTGGGCTGCCTGATTACCGTTCACTGGGCACAGGAGACGAAGTGCGCGGTGCAGGGCGCGCTGCTTGCTGCGCCGGCCGACTTTGACAACCCCTTGCCGCCCGGATACACCGATCCGCCGACGCTGGCAAAGGAAGGCTGGACGCCGATTCCACGCCGCCCGTTGAAATTCCCGAGCATCGTGGTCGCAAGCCGCAATGATCCGCTCGGAAAATTCGAGCGAATCCAGGAACTGGCGCAGGCGTGGGGCAGTCGTTGCATCGACGCTGGAGAAGTCGGGCATCTCGGACCTGTGGATGGCTTTGGCACATGGCCGCTGGCGGAAGAACTGGTTCAGCAACTCTGAGTCAACGCATCGCGGCGCTGGCAACCAGCGCCGCGATTCACCATCGATTCACCATCAGTCCGGCTTGAAGTGGATGGAGCGCAGCAACGCGCCCTGACGCTCGTACGACTCGCGCACATCCTTGAGAAGCTCATCGGTGGTAGCCGTCGAACCGGGCTCCATACCCATGTCCTCGAGCCTTGGCCGGAGCGTCGGAGATTGCGTCACCTTGAGCGTCGCGTCACGCATTTTCGTCATCACGGCTGGCGGCACGCCCTGGGCAGACCAGATCCCCATCCAGCTCACGTCCTGCAGGTCTGGATATCCCGCCTCGGTGAAGGTCGGAACGTCAGGCAGCGCGACCATTCGCCTGGGCGATGCCACCGCATAGGCCCTGAGCTTCCCCGCCTTGATGAACGGCAGCGAAGTCGCCGGACCGTCGAACATGAGCGGCACCTGTCCACCCATCACATCCTGCAGCGCGGCCGGTGAGCCCTTGTAGCTCACGGTGCCGGCATCGAGCCCGGCAACGCGATTGAACTGCACACCCATCGTCTGACCGCGCGTGCCGAAGCCGAAGTTCGCATAGTCGAACTTTCCCGGCTTCGACTTCACGTACCTGACCAACTCACCGAGGTCCTTCGCGGGCAGATTGGGATTCCCGACGAGAACGAGACCATATTGCGTAAGCTGAGCAATCGGGACGATGTCCTTGAAAGGGTCGTAGGACACCTTGATGGCATGAGGCACTTCCGATGCGATCCCCTTCTGGATCAAGAGGAACGTGTAGCCGTCTCGCGGCGAAGCCAGCATGGTCTGGACGGCGATGGTGCCCCCCGCGCCCGCCTTGTAGTCGACGATGACCGGTTGGCCAAGCGATGCCTGCAACTCACGGGCAACGAGGCGTGCCACGATATCCGCCGTACCACCCGGGGGAGCGCCTACGAGTATCCGCACGGGCCTGGTGGGCCAGTCGGCGGCCCGGGCCGCTTCCATGGCCGGCAGCGCAGAACCAAGGACGAGTGCGAGCGCCATGGCCTGGCGGGCACCGTGGGTGATCCATGTCATCGGGGGCTCCTTTCTATCGGACGGGGGTCATCATCGCCATCGATGTGACGATTGCTCAAGGACTCCCGATTCGGATCATCCCGCCCTACCCTCCTTCCCGCTTTGCCTATCGCGTCGTGATTTGGCTTTTGGCGACAGCGATTCCAACGCGGAAAGCCGGGGATCGCCGATGAGGCGAATGCAGCGCAAACAACCTTGCCTTCGCGCCTGAAGCTCGGGATTCCTCCCGCTTGACAACCCATTGCCGCTGTCTATCATGGGCTGTCATTCCATGGTCAGTTCCCGATGTCGTTACTTGTCCGGGCCGCAGCCCTCACCAACTACAGCGAGGTCGCTCGTGCCGCCGGGCTCGATCCGGTGCGGATGATGATGGACGCAGGAATCAGCCCGAGCGTGCTGCGCGAACCAGATCTCATGATTCCCGTCGAGCGTTACGGTCGCCTGCTTCAGACCTCCGCAACCATGTCGGGCAACGAGAGCTTCGGGTTGGCCATGGCCGAGTCGCGCCTGCTGTCCAATCTCGGGGCGGTCGGCATGCTGATCCGCGACCAGGCGACGCTGCGTGATTCCCTCACCTTGCTGATGCGCTATCAACCGTTGCTCAACGGCGCGCAGTCACTGGCGGTCGAGGATTGCGGCGGACGGGTCATCATTCGCGAGGTGCTGATCGCCGGCAACGCCCATCAGCCAACTCGCCAACGAGTTGAACTGGCGCTTGGGGTCATGGTGCGGTTGATACGTCAGCTCATCAAGGCCGACTGGCAGCCGCAACGCGTGTGCCTGGAACATCCCGCGCCGCACGACCTGAGCGCGCACCACCGGTTCTTCGGTCCCCACGTCGAATTTGATTGTGACTTCAACGGCATCATCTGCGCGAAGGCCGATCTCGATGCGCGCAACCCGTGGGCCGATCCGGCCATGGCGCGCTACGCACAGCAATTGATAGACGAGTCGGCCGTCATGCAACAGGCGACGATGTTAGAGGACGTGCGGCGCACCATCCTCCTGCTGTTGCCCAGTGGCCGCTGCAGCGCCGAGCAGGTCGCCGATCACCTGGGCGTCGTGTGCCGCACGGTCCAGCGCCGGCTGGCCGAACGTGGGCAGAGCTTCTCGTCGATGGTCAATGAAATCCGTACGGAGCTCGCGACGCGTCATGTCATCGAGAGCGATCGTCCATTGACCGAGGTGGCGACCCTCCTCGGCTTTTCCGCGCCGAGCGGATTCTCGCGCTGGTATCACGTGCAGTTCGGTTGCAGCCCCAAGGAGAGCCGGGCCGCGAATGGGACCGCACGCCGACAGACCACGTCCTCGCAAGCGAGCAATGCGTGATGCTGGCCGCAGCTGATCACGCGTAAGCGGCGACCGGAGAATCAGCCACTAGCCAGCACGATCCGGCCGATCTTCTTCACGCCGGTCCATCCCCCCAATGACAGCCACACGCGGCAGCCATCAGGCAATCCTGATCGGGCTTGCGCAATAACCCACAAAAAAACCCCGCGTGCGCTTCACGCGCACGCGGGGTTCATCGGACTTCGGTTCGTTCCTCGGCGTGGCCGCCGAGGAACATCGACACTTAGATCGACACCGTGTCCGCGACTTCCTTGAAGTCTTCGATCTGGTCGAAGTTCATGTACTTGTAGATCTTGTCGCCGTTAGCGCTCAGCACGCCCATGTCGGCCATGTACTCTTCCTTGTTCGGAATACGACCCAGGCGCGAGCAGATGGCAGCCAGTTCGGCGGAGCCGAGATACACGTTCGTGTTCTTGCCCAGACGGTTCGGGAAGTTACGCGTCGAGGTCGACATCACCGTCGCGCCTTCGCGCACCTGTGCCTGGTTACCCATGCACAGCGAGCAGCCCGGCATTTCGGTACGCGCGCCAGCCGTGCCGAACACGCCATAGTGGCCTTCCTCGGTCAGCTGCTTCTGGTCCATCTTGGTCGGCGGGGCCACCCACAGCTTCACGGGGATGTCGCGCTTGCCTTCCAGCAGCTTCGAAGCGGCACGGAAGTGGCCGATGTTGGTCATGCACGAACCGATGAACACTTCGTCGATCTTGGCGCCAGCCACGTCGGACAGCGTCTTCACGTCGTCCGGGTCGTTCGGGCAGGCCACGATCGGCTCGTGCACGTCGGCCAGATCGATTTCGATCACGGCGGCGTACTCGGCGTCGGTGTCCGGCTCCAGCAGCTTCGGATCGGCCAGCCATGCTTCCATGGCCTTGATACGGCGCTGCAGGCTGCGCGGGTCCTGGTAGCCTTCGGCGATCATCCACTTCAGCAGCGTGATGTTGCTGTTGATGTATTCGATGATCGGTTCCTTGTTCAGGCGCACCGAGCAACCGGCGGCCGAACGCTCGGCGGAGGCGTCGGACAGTTCGAAGGCCTGTTCCACCTTCAGGTCGGGCAGACCTTCGATTTCGAGGATACGGCCCGAGAAGATGTTCTGCTTGCCTTGCTTGGCCACGGTCAGCAGACCCTGCTTGATCGCGTACAGCGGAATGGCGTTGACCAGGTCACGCAGCGTCACGCCAGGCTGCATCTTGCCCTTGAAGCGGACCAGCACCGATTCCGGCATGTCCAGCGGCATCACGCCAGTGGCGGCGGCAAAGGCAACCAGGCCCGAACCGGCCGGGAAGCTGATACCGATCGGGAAGCGGGTGTGCGAGTCGCCGCCGGTGCCCACGGTGTCGGGCAGCAGCATGCGGTTCAGCCACGAGTGAATCACGCCGTCGCCCGGACGCAGCGAGATACCGCCACGGGTGCTGATGAACTGCGGCAGCGTGTGGTGCGTCTTCACGTCCACCGGCTTCGGATAAGCGGCGGTGTGGCAGAACGACTGCATCACGAGGTCGGCCGAGAAGCCCAGGCAAGCCAGATCCTTCAGCTCGTCGCGGGTCATCGGGCCGGTGGTGTCCTGCGAGCCCACCGAGGTCATCTTCGGTTCGCAGTACGTGCCCGGGCGGATGCCCTTGCCTTCGGCCAGGCCGCAGGCGCGGCCGACCATCTTCTGGGCCAGCGTGAAACCCTTGCCGGTGTCGACCGGGTTCTGCGGCAGGCGGAACAGCGTCGACGGGGCCAGGCCCAGCGACTCGCGGGCCTTGGCGGTCAGGCCACGGCCGATGATCAGCGGAATGCGGCCACCGGCGCGCACTTCGTCGAACAGCACGTCCGACTTCACCTTGAATTCAGCGATGACTTCGCCATTCTTCAGGGCCTTGCCTTCGTAGGGACGCAGTTCCACCACGTCGCCCATTTCCATCTTCGACACGTCGAGTTCGATCGGCAGCGCGCCGGCGTCTTCCATCGTGTTGTAGAAGATCGGAGCAATCTTGCTGCCCAGGCACACGCCACCGAAACGCTTGTTCGGCACGAACGGGATGTCTTCGCCGGTGAACCACAGCACCGAGTTGGTGGCCGACTTGCGGCTGGAGCCGGTACCGACCACGTCGCCAACATAGGCCACCAGGTGGCCCTTGTCCTTCAGCGACTCGACGAACTTGATCGGGCCACGCTTGCCGTCTTCTTCCGGCTGGAACGCGGCGCCTTCGCGCTTGTTCTTCAGCATGGCCAGCGCGTGCATCGGAATGTCCGGGCGCGTGGTGGCGTCAGGGGCCGGCGACAGGTCGTCGGTGTTGGTTTCGCCCGGCACCTTGAACACGGTGATCGTCAGCGATTGCGGCAGTTCCGGACGGCTCGTGAACCATTCGGCGTCGGCCCAGCTTTGCAGCACGGCCTTGGCATTGGCGTTGCCCTTGTCCGCCTTTTCCTTCACGTCGTGGAAGGCGTCGAACATCAGCAGCGTCTTCTTCAGCGCCTCGGCAGCCACGGTGCCCACTTCGGCATCGTCCAGCAGCTCGATCAGCGGCGAGATGTTGTAGCCGCCCAGCATCGTGCCGAGCAGTTCGGTAGCGCGGGCGCGCGAGATCAGCGGGGTCTTTTCCGAACCCAGGGCCACGGCGGCCAGGTACGAGGCCTTGACCTTGGCGGCGTCATCCACGCCTGCAGGCACGCGATAGGTAATCAGGTCCAGCAGCGCCTGCTCCTCGCCCGCCGGCGGGTTCTTGATCAGTTCGATCAGGTCGGCGGTCTGCTTGGCGGTCAGAGGCAGAGGGGGAATGCCAAGCGCAGCGCGTTCGGCGACATGGGCGCGATAGGTATCAAGCATAGGAACCTGCTGGTAATAGGGTTGTAACGGTACTGCCGTCTCTGTGAGGACTGGTGCGCAAGGCGGCCAGTTGCGCGTGATTGTAGACCGAAGTCCCCGTCAGATCAAATGTCTTATATCTTATATAAGAGTCGACACAAGCAAACCGTTACAGATCAATTACTTACCGAAACACGATTCATCTGCCCCCGCAAGCACTTTGCCGGAGCCCCACTTGACCGCACGGCGCCGCGCGGACGGACCTTGTGACTCGGCCGCCGTGCAGGTCTTAAGTTCCGCTCATCACATTCGTTAACCAGCAAGGAGGCGCAAATGGCGCTCCTATGCACCCGTGCGCCCGACGTCCGCCCAGCTCAAACGGCCAAGCTGAGCGGGATTCCCCCTTTTTATCGGCCCTTTGCTTGCCTGCAATTCGGGAAGAATGCAGGCATTCCGACACAGGCATCTCATGGCGAACACGCTTTCCCCCTCCCAGACCGGTGGCACCCCGAGCAAGCGCGGCCGGCTCCTGCTGATCGGCGGCGGTGTGCTGGTGGTGGCGCTGGGCGTTGGCGGCTTCGTGCTGGGCAACATCATCGGTGGCAGCCGTCAACCGGCGGCTCCTGCTGCCCCGGTGGTGCCGCCGCCGATCTTCGTGCCGCTGGATGCGTTCACCGTGAACCTCAAGAGCGAGGATGGCGACCGTTTCCTGCACACCGGCCTGTCTCTGAAGGTGGCGGACAGCGACACCCAGGCACGGCTGTCGCAGTACCTGCCCGAAGCGCGCAGCCGCATCCTGCTGCTGCTTTCGGCACGCCAGCCAGCCGATCTCGCCACCGTCGAGGGCAAGCAGAAGCTCGCGCGCGACATCCAGGCGACCATCAGCCAGCCGTTTGCCGCAGGTCTGCCGCCGCAGAAGATCCTGGACGTCTTGTTTACATCGTTCGTGGTGCAGTAAGCCGTGTGCCTGCCTCGCGAACCCTGAACCAAATCCGATATGAAACTGCCCGCCGAACTTCACCTCTGCCGCCGCATCGCGCGCGGCGCCTGAAGCCGGCCATGGACCGTTTCATCCTTAAAGCCGTTCACGGGGCAGGACACTAGATGGCCTACGACAAGTTCCTCTCGCAGGACGAGGTAGATGAACTACTGAAAGGCGTGTCGGGCGAATCCGATGCGCCCGTGGCAAGCGCGCCGGTCGCCGACGATGGCGGCGTGCGTCCGTACAACCTGGCCAACCAGGAGCGCATCGTCCGCGGCCGCCTGCACACGCTCGAGATCATCAACGAGCGTTTTGCCCGCGCCCTGCGCACCGCGCTGTTCAACTTCATCCGCCGCGGCGCCGACATTTCGGTAGGCACCGTGCGGATCGAGAAGTACGGCGATTTCGTGCGCAACCTGCCCGTCCCGACCAACCTGAACCTGGTCCACATGAAGCCGCTGCGGGGCACCGCGCTATTCGTGTACGACCCGAACCTGGTGTTTCTCGTCGTCGACAACCTGTTCGGCGGCGATGGCCGCTTCCACACCCGCGTGGAAGGCCGCGACTTTACCCAGACCGAGCAGCGCATCATCCGCCGCATGCTCGACCTCACGCTTTCCAGCTACGGCCAGGCCTGGCGCACCGTGCATCCGATCGAGTTCGACTATGTCCGCTCGGAGATGCACACGAAGTTCGCCAACGTCGCCGGCCCGAACGATGCCGTGGTCACCACCGCGTTCCACATCGAACTGGGCGCCGTGGGCGGGCAGCTTCATATCTGCATCCCGTTCTCGATGATCGAGCCACTGCGCGATCTGCTGATGAACCCGCTGCAGGACGAGGTCGAGGTGGACAAGCGCTGGCTCGGCCAGCTCTCCAACCAGCTACGTGCCGCCGAAGTGGAACTGGTGGCCGAATTCACGCACCTGCGCAGCACCGTGGCCGAGGTCCTGGCCATGCGCGAAGGCGACGTGCTGCCGATCGAACTGCCGGAACACATCTTCGGCAAGGTGAACGGCGTGCCCGTCGTGCAGTGCGGCTTCGGCACCATGAACGGCCAGTACGCGCTGCGCGTGGAACGGATGCTCAATTACCAAGACAGCGATTCCAACAAGGAAACCGATCATGACTGACGGCACCCAGGACAAGCCGGTCGATCCAATGGACGACTGGGCCAGCGCCCTCGCGGAGCAGACCAGCGCCGAGCAGGCAACGTCCACTGCCGCGCCGGCGCCCAGCGCTGCCGCACCGGTGGCGCAAGCCATGCCTGCCGCCACGCCGGCAGCTTCCACGGTATTCCCGCCGCTGGCGCAGGAAGCGCCGCCGGGGTTCCACAACGATATCGGGATGATTCTCGATATTCCCGTGCAGCTCACGGTGGAACTCGGCCGCACCAAGGTACCCATCAAGAACCTGCTGCAACTGGCGCAAGGTTCGGTCGTGGAGCTCGACGGCCTGGCCGGCGAACCGATGGACGTGCTTGTCAACGGCTACCTGATCGCCCAGGGCGAAGTGGTGGTGGTCAATGACAAGTTCGGCATCCGCCTGACGGACATCATCACGCCGTCGGAACGTATCCGGAAGCTCAACAAATGATGGTTGCCGCGCGCCGGCTTGCCGCGGGCATTGCCCTTGCGGGCGTTGCCGCTTCCGGCGCGCAGGCTGCCGACGTCGTGCTCAGCACGGCCCAGGCGGGCACGCCCACCGGCGGCGCCGCGACCAACACCACTACCAGCGCCACGACTAGCAACACCGGCGCCAACGCTCCCGTCATCAGCAGTGGGGCCAGCCTGGCGCAAGCCGGTCTGGGCCTGTTCGCCGTCATCGCGCTGATCCTGGCGATGGCATGGGTGGCGCGGCGCGTCGGCCTGGTGCGCCAGGGCTCGGGCAATGCGTCGATGAAGGTGGTCGGCAGCCTGATGCTTGGTCCGCGCCAGAGGGTGGTCACGGTGGAAGTGGGCGGTACCTGGCTGGTGCTTGGTGTGTCGCCCAATGAAATCCGTCCGCTTCACACGCTGGAAGCACAACCGCACACCGGTTCTCCGGACGATTCGCGGCCGGGCTCCCAGTCGGACTCAGGAATGCCCCGGAACATGCAGGGCGGATTCGGCGAGCGACTGATGCGCGCCATGCAGGAAAACCTCAAGAAATGAACTCGCTGCGTGCCGACGTCGCACGGCATCCCGCGCGCCTGCCGCGCGTGGCCGCCACCCTGCTGGCATTGCTGCCGCTCGTGCTGTGGCTCGCGCCCGAATCGGCGCTGGCCCAGTCGCTGCCCGGCGTAACCAGCCGGCCGGGACCCGGCGGCGGCCAGACCTGGTCGTTGTCGATCCAGACGCTGGTCCTGCTGACATCACTGTCGTTCCTGCCGGCGGCCATGCTGATGATGACGGGCTTCACCCGCATCATCATCGTGCTGGGCCTGCTGCGCAACGCGCTGGGCACGGCATCGTCGCCGCCCAACCAGGTACTCGTGGGCCTGTCGCTGTTCCTGACGTTCTTCGTCATGTCGCCGGTGTTCGACAAGGTCTACACCGACGCCTACCAGCCGCTCTCCGAAAACAAGATCAGCCTCGAGACCGCCGCCCAGCGCGCCGCCGTGCCGCTACGCGCGTTCATGCTGCGCCAGACCCGCGAGAAGGACCTGGCGATGTTCGCGCAGATGGCCAAGACGCCCGAACTGCAGGGCCCCGAGGACGTGCCGTTCACGGTGCTGGTGCCGGCGTTCGTCACCAGCGAACTGAAGACCGCGTTCCAGATCGGCTTCACGATCTTCATCCCGTTCCTCATCATCGACCTCGTCGTGGCCAGCGTGCTGATGGCAATGGGCATGATGATGGTGCCACCCGCCACCATTTCGCTGCCGTTCAAGCTGATGCTGTTCGTGCTGGTCGATGGCTGGCAACTGCTGCTGGGCTCCCTGGCGCAGAGCTTCATGAACTGACCGGAGGCCCGCCATGACACCGGAAATGGTGATGACCATCGCCACGCAGGCGATGAAGATGACGCTGATGCTGGCCGCACCGCTTCTGCTGGTGGCGCTGGCGGCGGGTCTGGTGGTGAGCCTGTTCCAGGCCGCGACGCAGATCAACGAAATGACGCTGACCTTCATCCCCAAGCTCATCGCGCTGTTCGCGACGATGGTGCTGGTCGGCCCGTGGATGATCAACACCTTCGTGGACTACATGCGCCAGGTGTTCCAGAGCATCCCCGCCCTGGCCCACTGATCCGGCCGCCGTACCCTTTTCCCTTTTCCTTCCCAATAGCTCGCCGTGATCGAGGTCACCACCGCCCAGATGTACGGCTGGATCGCCACCTTCCTGTGGCCGATGTTCCGGATGCTGGGGCTGATCTCTTCCGCGCCGCTGCTCAGCGAATCGACGATTCCCCGGCGTCTCAAGATCCTGCTGGCAGCCGCTCTTTCGATAATCATCTCCCCTACGATCGGCAATATCCCCACCGTGCCGGTCTACTCGCTCGATGGCCTGCTGATCGTCCTCAACGAAGTCGGCATCGGCTTGTCGATGGGCTTCGCAATGCGCCTGGTATTTGCCGCGGTGCAGATGGCGGGTGAAGTCATCGGCCTGCAGATGGGTCTGTCGTTCGCGTCCTTCTACGATCGCGCGGCCGGCGGCCAGACCATGGTGCTGTCACGCTTCCTGAACATGGTGGCCATGCTGCTGTTCCTGGCGCTCGACGGTCATCTGATGATGCTGGCCGCGCTGATCGACAGCTTCCAGGGCCTGCCCATCTCCGGCGTGCCGCTCTCCGGGCACGGCTGGGGCGTGCTGGCTCGCGCGGGATCGATGATCTTCTCCGCCGGTACCCTGCTTTCGCTGCCGATGATCGCGGCACTGCTGACGATGAACCTGGCCATGGGCATCCTGAACCGTGCCTCGCCGCAGCTTTCGATCTTCGCCGTGGGCTTCCCCGTCACGCTGCTGGGCGGCATGCTGGTCCTGGCGCTGGTGATGCCGCACATGGGCGCCTACATGCAGCACCTGATCGAAAGCGGCCTGCAGACCGCCGCCACCGTGCTCGACCAGCTCGCGCCCTAGCGATCAGACAGAGACCCGGGCCGTCGCTCAGGACAGCGCGCCCACCTGCTTCAGCACCGCGCGCGCAATCTCCTGGCGTTTCGGCGCGACGCCCGGGTTCGGCATATCCAGGTTGATCGCGAACACGTACGTATCGTTGCCGCGCGCCACCCAGCCCACCCACCAGCCAACATCAACCTTTCCGGGCACCGTCACCCATCCGGTCTTGGCGTAGATCGTGTACGCCGGCGTCTTCTCGATCGTCAGGATGTCATCGAGCATGTCGTAGCTCCGCGCCGAGATCATCGGCACCCTGCGCGCCGCCACTTCACGGAGGAAATCCACCTGCTGGTAGGCCGTGATCTTCAACTGGTTGTTAAGCCAGAACCAGTCCACCGGACCGTCGACGTTAGCATTCCCGAAACGCGCGGCTCGCAGGTACTTGCGGTACTGCTCGGTGCCGATGCGCCGCGCCAGTGTCTGATAGGCCGGAATGCACGAGTTCTTGAGCGCCACACGCATCGAAACCTCGCCGTTGCAGACCGGTGGTAGAAACGGCTTGCCGTTGTGCATGATGATCTTGCCGTCCCAGGGCAGCATGTCGTTGTCGACATCGGCGGCAGCGCCCGTCTCGAGCGCGATCAGCGAATTGAAGACCTTGAACGTCGACGCGGGCGAATAGGCAGTTGCCGCGCGTTCGGGGTTGTACGTCAGCGTGCGTTGCTGCCGCACGTCGTGAATGACCATCGTGCCGTCGACGCCCGCGGCATCAAACAATGCTCGGGCGTTGATTGTCGATCCGGTGATGGCATGGGCAGCCAGCGGCAACAGCAGGCAGAGCGCCAGGGTCAGACGCGCAAGTTTGTCTCGCATATTGACTCGTTATGTGAAGTGATGAGGATTGGTGTTTCGTCATGTCGACGGTTGGCAATCCAGGCCCGGATCGTGTTGCGGAGCATAGTTCGCGATGCATCGGGCGCCAACCGCGCCCGCTGTAACACGCGTAACATGGCGGCCATGCCCGCCCCCGTCATCCGCATCGACCTGTCTCCGCCCTATCGCGTCGCGGGACAATCCGCCCGCCACCAGTCGGTCTGGCTACTGGCGCGGATCTGGCTGGCCGCCACACGAGACCAGGATGACCTGCGCTCGGCCGAGGTACGGGCGCGCTTCGCCGACGCCACTGACGTACGCATGATCGTGTCACGCGCGTTCGCGGATTTCGCGCGCTGGCAGGTGCCCGTGGGCTGGGGTGCGGACAAGGACGTCGATGTTTCCGGCCTGCGCACGGCAGGCCGGAGCAAGGGCCCGTTCTGGATGCCAACGGCAACCGCGCAGCGGCTGCGTTTCATCGTCAACGGCAAAGCACTCGGCGTCGCGGGCGTCGCGCGCTGGCTCGGCAAGTCCGTTACCGGCGATGCCGCGGCATCGCCGGTAACGGCGGGCAACGACGGCGGATTGCGCTACGTGATGCGCGACATGGACTTCTGGCGCCACCTGACCCAGGCGATGCGAGGCGCGCAGGATGGTTTCGCGGGCACGCTGGAGGCTGGCGTCGCGGAATCGTTTCGCGCGGCGCAGCGTAGTGCGGCCGACGACTTCCAGCACGCGCTGTCGCTGCTCAAGGAAAGCCTCGCATGGCGCCGCAGCGATCGGCTGGACCGCAGTCGCGCGGCGTTGCAACGATTCCAGCGTCTGGTTGCGCGCGGCGGCGTCAACGCCGCGCTGCCGACCTTCGCGGCGATGGTGCACGTGGTGCGCGCCTGGGAACACTACGCGCGCGCCGACCTGTCGTCGGCACTGGCGGAACTCACGCGGCTCACCGCGGATGCGGAACTGCGACCCGTGGTGCGCTACAACCCGCGTGTCCGCTTCGAGACGCTGAATCTTGACGCGCTGGTACACAAGAGTCTCGCCCTGCGGCCCGATGCGACCCAGACGACCGATACGCCAACTCGACGGGTCGCCGCCTGTCGTGCGCTCGAGTCCTTTTCCAGCGCATTGCAGGCCGCGTATGAAGCTGACTCCGTCGATGCCGTACAGCACGCGGCGGCAAACATCGGCTGGTCGCTCTGGCTGTTCTGGCGCCAGGGTCTCGTCGATGAGGCTCGCACGCTGTCGGCTGGCGACGTGCAGCGGCAGGCCATGCGCTGGCTTGGACTATCCGAATGGATCTGTGATCGCTTCGGCGTAGGCGGTGGATCGGCCTGGAACACGGTGTTCCTTTTGCGTATCGCGCGTGGCGACATCGCCGACGAGCCGCCCATCTCATTGCGCGCCTTCCGTGCCCGCCGCCCCCTCAGCGTGGCCGAGGCGATCGACGCGCTGCGGCCCTTTCACGCCCCGTTCGCGCCCGCCAAGGGGTTCGTGCGCTGGTCGTCGGTGGCGGCGTTCGCGCTCGAGGAACACGATGCCGGACACGTCCGCTACAACGCGCTGCAGCTCGCCAATCTGCTGCTGGAGTCCGTCTGGTACCTGGCCCACGAACAGGGCGACTCGATGCAGGCGTACTCGACGATGGAACGGCTGGTGGCCCAGATCGCCGTGCTGAGGCCCGGCGAGCGCGGCTTCTTTCACGCCGAAATCCGCGCGTTCCCGCCCGAGTTGCGAACCGCCGCCAGCCACGCCGGGCCCCGGCGCCAGCGGGCGGGCATCGCGCCTGCGTGAGCACAGGCCGTCATATTTATTACACACTCGGCCTGTACGGTTGCGCCCCTAACAGGGGAGAAATCCATGCGCACAAAAAAAGCCCTCGGCTGGACAGCCGGGATGGTAGCGCTCGTCGCCGTGGCGGGATTGCACGGTTGCGGGAGCGACGACACCAACACCAATAGCAGCAACAACGGTAGCGGCAACGGCGGCACCACCACGCCACCTACGGTCACGCCGGCCGACGCGGCCACCGCGAGCGCCAACATCCAGGCCGCGTGGGTCGAGATCGGTGACAGCAACCAGGCCATCGCACGTGCGGTCACCAGCTATGTCGCGCCGGCCGACGCCGGGGCCAATGGCGTCTGCCCGATGCTGACCGTCGATGGCAAGGCAACGCGCATGACGCTGCGCGTGGGCCCCGCCACCGTGCCGCTGCGGACCACCGCGAGCGCGCCGGCCGATTCGAAGCCGTCCGAGTTCCCGGTATCGGTGTGCGAGGCCACCGTGGCTTCCAGCGCCACCAGCGCGGCCATCGGCACGCAGACACTGCCGCTGCCCAAGGCATTGCCGCAGCGCATCGTGGTGCTGGCCGACACGGGCTGCCGCCTGAAGAAGGCCGACAACGCATGGCAGGCGTGCAGCGACACCGACGCCTGGCCGCTCTCCACGGTGGCAACCACGGCAGCGGGCTTCAATCCCGACCTCGTGCTGCACATCGGCGACTACCACTATCGCGAGAACGCCTGCCCGCCGGACATCGCCGGTTGCCAGGGCAGCCCGTGGGGCTACGGCTGGGATACGTGGCAGGCTGACCTGTTCAAGCCCGCCGCGCCGCTGCTAGCCAAGGCGCCGTGGGTGGTGGTGCGCGGCAACCACGAGGAATGCGCGCGTGCCGGCCAGGGCTGGTCACGCTTCCTTGATCCACGCCCGTTCGACACCACGCGTTCGTGCGACGATCCCGTCAACGACAGCACCGGTAACTACGCCGACCCCTACGCGGTGTCGCTGGGCGCCGGTTCGCAGGTGATCGTGTTCGACTCGGCCAAGGCTGGCAAGGCAGCGTTGCCGACCACCGATCCGCAGTTCATCGCCTACCAGAAGCAGTTCCAGACCGTGGCCACGCTGGCTGCCAAGCCGGGCATGACCACCACGATCTTCACGAATCACCATCCGATCCTCGGCTTCGCCCCGATAGCCGGCGCAAATCCGGCGCCGGGCAACCTGGCGCTGCAGTCGGTGATGTCGAACCTGAATGCGCAGGCGTACTACCCGACTGGCATTCACGTGGCGCTGCACGGCCACGTGCATGACTTCCAGGCGATCAACTTCGCGTCGGCGCATCCGGCGACGATCGTGACCGGTAACGGCGGCGACAACCTCGACGTCGCGCTGCCCGATCCGTTGCCTGCCGGCAGCGTGCCGGCCCCGGGCACGACGATCGATCGGATCACGCACCATGCCAGCTTCGGCTTCCTGGTGATGGACCGCAAGGCCTCGCCGGCCACCGGGTGGACCTTCAAGGCCTACGCGAAGGACGGCAAGCTGATGGCCACCTGCAACCAGACCGGCAACACGGTGACGTGCGACAAGACCGGCTTTATCGCACCTTGATCGCACCTTGATGACACCAGCAAGACCTGCCGTCGCCGCCCTTGCACTCTGGGCGGTGACAGGCCACGCCGGCGCGGCGGGCTCCGTGTTGCTGCCCGGCGCACCGCCCGCGCAGGTGGTGGCGACCATCGGCAATGGCACGCCCAAGGTGAGCGCGAAGGTCGATGCCACTACCGGCGTCTTCCGGCCAGATCCGGCGCTGGTGGCGCTCGGCAAGCGCGCGTTCTTCGATCCGCGCCTGTCGATGCCGCGCGGGCAGTCGTGCGCAAGCTGCCATGACCCGGCGCGCGCGTTCTCGCCCACGCTGCCAGACGGTGGAAAGCGTGACCCCGGCGTGCCGCAAGGCAGTCGCCCGGGGCACTTCAGCCTGCGCAATCCACCTTCGTTGCTATACGTGCGCTACGTGCCGCGCCGGCATTTCTATCAGGACGACGATGCCCCTGCGGCATCACCGTTCGGTGGCCTGTTCGCCGACGGTCGCGCAGACACGCTTGCCGAGCAGGTACGCGGCCCGCTGCTCGATCCGAACGAGATGAACAACGGCAGCCCGGCCCGGCTGCTGCGCAACGTCAACGACACCGATCTGGCACCGGCAATGGCCGCGCAGTTCGGCCCGGCGGTACGCAAGGACCCGCAGGCGATGCTCCGCGCCCTGGGCGCAGCGCTGCAGGCGTACATGCAAAGCGACGAGATGGCGCCGTTCACGTCACGCTTCGACGACTACCTGCGCCGCCGCACACCGCTGGCGCCGCAGGAGATGCGCGGACTGGCACTATTCAAGAACCCTGACAAGGGCAACTGCATGAGTTGCCATACGCTGTCTGATACCGCGAGCCGGCCGGAGCGGTCGCTGTTCACGGACTTCGGCTACGACGCGATCGCCGTGCCGCGCAACCGCGCCCTGCCCGCCAACCGCGATCCCAGGCACTTCGACAACGGCCTCTGCGCCACCGCGCGCACGTTGCGCTGGCCCGATCCCGACCAGTGGTGCGGGTACGTGCGCACCCCCGGCCTGCGCAATGTGGCCGTTCGCCAGCGCTTCATGCATAACGGGGTGTTCACGACGTTGCGCGATGCCGTAGCGTTCTACAACACACGATCGATCGATCCGGGCAAGTGGTATGCCGGCGGCAAGACGTTCGACGATGTGCCCGTTGCCTATCGCGACAACATCAACGTCAACTCGCCGCCGATGAACCGGCGGCCAGACATGCCGGCCGCGCTGACGGAAGGCGAGATCGACGACATCGTCGCCTTCCTGCGCACGCTTACGGACGCGGCTTACGTGAACGCGATGCCTGCCGTCCGCTGACCAACGACGGCGCGGTGCGCGTCATGAAGGCGCCCGCCGCCCGATGGCAGCTTGAAGAACGCCACAGCATCGTCCAGCGACCGGCTCTGCTCCTCAAGCGCCTTCGACGCTTCCGCGGCCTCGTGCACCAGCGAGGCATTCTGCTGCGTGACCTGATCGATCTGCACGATCGCCTGATTCACCTGCTCGATGCCACGGTTCTGCTCGGCGGACGCGGTGGCAATCTCGTCGACGATATTGGTGACGCGAGCCACGGCCTGCGTGACGTCGGTCATGGTCTTGCCCGCTTCGCTGGCCAACGACGAGCCAGCCTGCACCTGGGCAACCGATGCGTCGATCAACTCCTTGATTTCCTTGGCCGCACTCGACGACCGCTGTGCGAGCCCACGCACCTCGCTGGCCACCACGGCAAACCCGCGCCCCTGCTCGCCGGCACGCGCAGCTTCCACTGCGGCGTTGAGCGCCAGGATATTGGTCTGGAATGCAATGCCTTCGATGATGCCGGTGATCTCCGCGATCTTGGTCGAGCTTGCGCTGATGCCTTCCATCGTATCGACCACGCGGCCCACGGTGCTGCTGCCCTGTTGGGCCACTTCGGTGGCGTTGCGGGCCAGTTCGCTGGCTTGTCGGGCGTTTTCGGTGTTGTGGCGGACCGTCGCCGCCAGTTCCTCGATGCTCGCCGCGGTTTCCTCCAGCGACGCCGCCTGCTGCTCGGTACGGCTCGACAGGTCCATGTTGCCCTCGGCGATCTGGCCTGTGGCCACCGCGATACTCGAACTGCCCTCGCGCACGCGCGCCACCGTTTCGCTCAAGCGCTCGTTCATGTCACGCAACGCGCCGAGCAGCCGGCCGGTCTCGTCGGTGGAATTCACCTCGATGCGCATGCCAAGCTCGCCACGCGCGACGGTGCTGGCCACGCCCACGGCGCGCTCGATCGGCCCGGTGATCGCGCGGGTCAGCAACATGCCGCCGGTCATGGCAAAGGCCACCGCGGCTAGCGACACGATGATCAGCAGATTGCGCTGCGCGACATAGTCGTCCTGCAGCTTCCGGATCATTTCGTCCTGGCGCTCCTTGGTGAAGCTGGCATAGGTGTTGGTCGCCTTGATCAGCTCGGCCAGCAGTGGGCGGCATTCGTTGTTCATCTTCTCGATGGCCGCGTCACGCTTGCCCTCGAGCGCCAGGCCGACGATGGCCGTGGCCACGGGACCATAACGCGCCTCGATGCGGTCGACCTCGGCCACCAGATTGCGGGCGGTCTCGCTTACGCCCTCGGCCTTGATCATCTCGTTGAGCTTGCCCAGCCGCGCCTTCACGTCGTCGTGCGCCTTGAGCACCGCTTCCTTTTCCAGACTGATATCTGCCGGTGTGGTGACCAGCACGAGATTGCGCGCGGCGATGGCGCGACGATCGACTGACGTACGCACCTCGGACGCCATCGCGCCACGGGCGTTGAGCCCGTTGATGTAGGCACTGAACCCGTCGGTCGCCTGACTCAGCGCACGCAAGGACAGCCCTGAAACCACCAGCACGATGAGTGCCAGCGCGCCAAACCCCGCAAGGAGCCTGGTCTTGATCGACAGATCGCGGATTTTCACAGCTACCCCCAGTTGCCGATTCCTCGGCGATATGGATGTTGTTGCATCACAGTGTGATGCATTAAGCACTGAAAATCCCCGTATCACGCGTTGCAGGTGTCGTCCGCGCCATCACGCCAACGCCCTGTATGTGTTGTTTGCTGGCTAACGGCTGTGGGCCCCTCGATTTCTCCCTACTCCGGTAGGGAGTGGGGGTGAAAGCGCCTAGGGATTTGCACTCATGCAACCCGATGCATGAGATCCGTAGTTTTAAATTGCATTTCAGATGCATGTTTCATAGAATCGATTGCGTCACGCGCACCTTCCCCTCCGATCATGTCAGTCCTGCTGCAAATCTCCCCACCCTCCCGCTCCCAGGCCGGCTATCGCGGATTGCCCGTGCTCGCGCTGGGTTTTCGCCCGTTTTATCTACTGGCTGCCGCATTCGGCGCCCTGGCCGTGGTGGCCTGGGTCGCCATGTACCTTGGCTGGTGGACGCCGGCCAGCCAGCCGTGGGCCGGCACCATGGTCTGGCACGCGCATGAGATGGTGTTTGGTTTCTCGGCCGCGGTAGTGGTCGGCTTTCTGTTCACGGCCGGCAAGAACTGGACCGGACTGCAAACGCCGCAGGGGGCCTGGCTCGGCACATTGGTCGGCGTGTGGCTGCTGGCCCGTGTGCTGATGTGGAGCGGCCCGGCATGGGCGGCCATCACGGTCGATGTGCTGTTCCTGCCACTGTGCAGCCTGAGCTTCTATCGCATCCTCCGGCGCGCCAAGAGCCAGCGTAACTATGGCCTGGCGATCGCACTCGGCGTGATGGGGGCCTTCAACCTCGGCTTCCACGCCGCCGTGCTGAGCGGCCGGATCGACTGGGCACTGCAGGCGTCAGAAGCCGCTATCGGGCTCGTCGCCATCTTTGTCACGGTGATCGGTGGCCGCGTGATTCCAATGTTCACCGCCAATGCGATTCCCGGTATCCGCATTCGGCGCTGGGCGTGGGTCGAACGCTGCGTGATCCCGCTGACGCTGCTGGCGGCGCTGGCCAGCGCAGTGGTGGCACCTGCGATCATCCTGGCGCCGCTGGCGCTCGCCGCTGCCTTCGCGCAGGGCGTCCGCCTGGCCGGATGGGATTCGCTACGCACGATACGCAAGCCGATCGTCAGCATCCTGCACGCCGCCTATGCATTCCTGCCGATAGGTTTCCTCTTGATCGCCGCAGCGTCGCTGGGCTGGGTGGACCGTTCCACCGCGCTCCATGCGCTGACCGTCGGCGTGATCGGGGGCGCCATCATCGCGATGGTGACACGCACGGCGCTGGGCCATTCCGGCCGCCGCCTGGAAACGGGCCGCATGGAACACCTGGCCTACCTGTGCATGGCGCTGGCCGCCATTGTGCGGGTGGCCGGTCCGATCGCCCTGCCGGCGCTCAAGCCCGAGGCCGTCGCCGCGTCGGGCATCCTGTGGGCGCTGTCCCTAGTGCTCTACCTTGTCAAATACACGCCTTACCTGACGCGCGCACGCATCGACGGCAAGGAGGGTTGAGCGGAGGGCTGGGCGTTATCGGGCACCAAGAAGCCGTTTCAAAATGAAGCGAAACGGTTCGGGCTAGACGCGGGGCCGCAGACAGTACAAGTAGTACGGCAAGGCCCCGCAACGACGCCAGAATCTTTTTAGAAACGGCTTCCACAGTCAAAGGGGGCGATCGACAGTGCTCGATCGCCCCCTTTCTTCCTTCAGCTTCCTGCCGTCGTATCAACCGCTTCGACCGCCTTGGTCATCCTAGTCAAAAAGCTCGTTCAGCCAGGACTTCCTGCGTTTATTGCCGTGATGGCCATTGCGACTGCCATAACCGTCATGACCGCCGCGCCCGTGGTCATCACCGTGGTAGGCAGGTGATGCCGGCCGTTCGCGCGGCGCCGAGGCCTGTGACACTGGCGTGGCCATTGCAGAGCGCTCCAGGATCTTGTCCAGCTCGCCACGGTCCAGCCAGACGCCCCGGCATCGCGGACAGTAGTCGATCTCCACACCTTGTCGATCCGCCATGATCAGTACCGAGTCGGGGCAGGTTGGGCATTTCATTTGAGGCTCCTTGCAGTGGGGTGCGCGCATGGCGCGTTGCGGCCCATTCTATGGCGCGCCCCTGCCACCAAGCGCTGCATGACAGCAATGTCATCTCGGTGTCATCCGCCGTTTATGCACGGGTGCCTCGCACGGCACCGGCCTCCTCCCGCCGCGCGGATCAAGGGCGCGTCGCGCTCCCCAGAACTGGCAGCCGGAACGTGAACACCGTGCCACCGCCATCGCGCGGCGCCGCATCGAGTTCGCCGCCGTGGGCCTCGACGATCGACTTGCAGATGGCAAGCCCCATGCCCATGCCGCTCTGCTTGCTGGTGATGAACGGGTCGAACAGCCGCTGACGCATGGCATCGGGAATGCCGTGGCCGGCGTCCTCGACCCGGATCACGACCTCGGCATTCTCCAGCGCCGAAGCAATCACCAGATCGCGCGCATCCGGCGGCGTCGTCGCCATTGCGTCGATGGCATTGGTGATCAGGTTCAGCATCACCTGCTGCAACTGCACGCGATCTGCCGCCACCAGCGCGCCGCCCGTGGACAAGCTCGTCGAGACCCGCACGCCGTGTCCGGCGATTTCCATGCGCACCATATCGAGCACTTCGCTCAGAACCTCGTCGGGCTGCAGCGGTGTCATTACCGATGGGGTCTGCCTGGCCAGCGCGCGCAAGGCACGAATGATCTCGGCCGCGCGCAGGCCATTCTTGCGAATATGCGCGAGCCCGTCCTGAACCTCGCCGAGATTTGGTGTGGCGCGGTTGAGCCAGCGCAGGCTGGCGTCGACCGACGCCACGATCGCCGTCAGCGGCTGGTTCACCTCATGGGCGATAGAGGCAGCCAGCGTGCCCATCACCGTCAGATGAGAGGTCCGCGCAAGCTCGGCACGGGCCGAACGCAGGCCCATCTCGGCTGCCAGGCGGCGATCGTTCTCATCGATCAATTGCTCGTAGAGCCGCGCAGTCTCCAGCGCAATCGCCACCTGCGGCGCCAGCACCTCCAGTTCGGCAATCCGCCCGGCGCCGAACACGCCTGGCGCCAGGTTGTTTTCGAGGTAGTACGCGCCGATCAACGTGCCGCCGCGCACCAGCGGCAGGCACAACAGCGAACGCAACCGCCGCCCGGACGCGCCGCGCATCCGGATCGACGGCGCATCGGCCGAGGCGTCCGCCAGCGCGAAGGTCTGACGCGTGCGCAGGACGCTGTTGAGGACGGTAAGCGGCAGCAGGTCGTCGTTCGGCTCCACGGTACCGAGCGTGGTGGAAACGGCGCCGTCGACGACGCGCGCGGACGCCTCGATCATCGGGCGATCGCCGCGCATCAGCAGCAGCAACCCGTACTGCGCACCGGCATGGACCACCACATCGGCCATCAGCGACTCGATCAGCCGATCCATGACGCGCTCGCTGCTCATGGCCTGGGCGGCCCGCATGCCGAGTTCCCAGCCGGCTGCCACCCGCGCCGGCTCGGCTGGCACCTGCTCCGGGCCACCCGCGCCGGCATCACCAAGCTCGGGATACTGGCGGCAGAGCTGGTCCGCCTTGTGGTGAGCACCCCAGCGGCGATACGCGTCGCGTGCCGAATGCAGATGGTGCAGCCCTGAGTCCGGCAGCCCGTTGGCCAGACACAGCGCACCCGCCAGCTCGCAAGCGAGCGCCTGCTCGTGCACGAACCCCGATGCCGCCGCTACCCGCGCCGACTGCTCGTAACTCGCCAGCGCCCGCATGGCATCGCCTTGCAGACGCAGCATTTCCGCGTCGATCAGCAGCAGCTTGTTCCGGAACGTCAGCGGATTCAGCGCAGTCCAGCGCGCAAAGCGGTCCCGGTGACCGGCCAGCGCGGCGAGGACTCCGGCACGATCGAGACCCTCGACACTATCGACACCATCGACATCAGCCGGCGCGGCATGTGCCAGCGCCAATGCCAGGTACAAGCGGCAATCGGCCACGTTGATATGGGCCGGCGCCGACCATGCCAGCGCTTCCGCCTGCCGCAGGCTGCCGAGCGCGCGCATCCATTGGCCACGGTATGCCCACGCCATGCCGTCGTGGAGCCAGACCCAGAAGCGCGTCGAGAAAGAGGTCGCGTCATCGGCCCGCTGCGCGACCGTCGATGCCGGGCCATCGCCACCGTAGCGCAGGCTGCGCAGAAAGAGGCGCTGTGCGGCCAGAATCCGCTCGATATCGGCATAGCGAACCAGCCGTGTCAGGCCCACGCCACGTTCGATCTCTTCATCGACAAGTGCAAGCGGCTCGCCCATCGCCAGCAGATCCGAGACGATGTGATTGCAGGCATAGCAGGCCATGCCGATATCGCCCGACTCCCGCCCCAGTGCCACGGCCTCCTGGGCGAGTCCGAGCGCAAACGCCAGCGGGCGAGTCCAGACGCTGACCTGGTCCACCGCCACCAGCGTGGCAATCTGCTCGGCCTGATACCCATGCCGCTCCACCAGCGCCATCGCCGCCAGCCCAAAGGCAAGGCCGTCTTCGTACGCGTCATAAAGGCTGGCGATAAAGACGCCGAACCAGGAAAGGCCATAGGGCGTCTCGGGCGTCGCGCCATGCGCGAGCGATAGCTCCACCATCGTCGCCACATGCAGGAAACTGATTCCATCGCGCACGAACTGCGACGAGATCAGCGTCGAGAGCAGCCCCATGACCGTGTGCATCCGCACGTCGGCCGTGACAGGAAGTTCGCCAAGACTGTCGA
This sequence comes from Cupriavidus sp. SHE, assembly GCF_000812445.1. NCBI lineage: Bacteria > Pseudomonadati > Pseudomonadota > Betaproteobacteria > Burkholderiales > Burkholderiaceae > Cupriavidus > Cupriavidus sp. SHE. Next base: position 166,005 of record NZ_JWMB01000009.1, read on the forward strand.
TGGACCTTTCGCCAAGCAACGCCATGACCGATTCGTAGGCCTCCCGCATTCGCGCGGGCGACGGGTGTCGTTCGAGATGCACGTCCACCAGCGCCAGCCCGGAAAGCGCGGCATTGATCGCCCCTTCGTAGTCCGACCGCACGGTCTGCAGCGTGGCCAGCAGGCGATACACGGCGGCCTTGTCGACCGCCGGCATCTCGCGTTGCAGCAAGGTATCGATCTCCCGCGCGGCGCGGTCGAGATCGGCCTGCGCCAGCAGGCACTCGCAGCGCAACAGATGCGCGTCGCGCGCCAGCGGGTAGTGGGTGTCCCACCAGGTTGCATCCATCAGCGTGAACGCCAGATCCACATGGCTGGCCGCGCGCGTCAGCACGGCCGCACGCTTGGCCCGTCTCGCCGAGTCATTGAGCGCCCGCACGAACATCACCCGCTCGGGCTCGGATAGCGCCTGCCCCGCAGTCCGCTCGATCTGGCTGCCGATCTCGAACGCGTGGTCCGCCGCGTGCTCGCCCCAGTGTTCGATCATGACGCGTGCCACACGTGCATGCGCGGCCGGGCGCGCCTCCGGTTCCACCAACGAATAGGCGGCTTCCAGCACGCGGTCATGCTGGAACGCGAAGCCCTCCGGCACCTCGACGATCATCCCGGCATCGATGAACGGACGCAGCGCGTGGGCCAGTTCATCCGGCCCGACGCCGGCCACGCGGGCCTGCAACGCCGCTTCACCGCGAATGCCCACGCATGCCAGATGCTGCAGCAGCGCGGTGCCCGACTTCGGCAGCCGCGCGAAGCGCCGGAGCATCAGTTCGATCACGTTGTCCGAGTAGCGCCGGTGCGCCAGCGCGGCATCGTCCCAGGCCCAGCCGGCTTCGCCACGCGCAAGCACGCCGTCGTCAATCAGCGCCCGCAGCAGCTGCACGCAGAAAAGCGGATTGCCGCCGGTTCTGGCGTGGATCGCACGGGCAAGTGGCGCCACCTGAGCCACCGGCGCATCGAGCGCGGTGGCCACCAGATCGGCCACGGCCCGCCCGGGCAGTGACTGGAGCGCGATGCTCGACACCGGCAATCCACCGCTACGACTGCCCTGCTGCAACCACGCCAGGCGCTGCGCCATTTCATGGCCGGGCTCGCGATAGGCTGCGATCAGCAGGATATTGGCGGGACGATGCGCCGCGAACGCCTCGAGCAGGCCAAGCGTGGAAGCATCGGCCCATTGCAGGTCATCAATGAACAGCAGCAGCGGCTCACCGGGTGCGGCGAACGCAGCAAACGTACGCAGTACCGCGCTTTCGATCCGCGCCTGAGCCTGACGGGCCGGCACTTCCGAGAGCGGCACGGTGGCGCCCAGTACGTACTCGACGACGGGCGCCAGTTCGGCGACCGCGCGCCCCTGCCCGGTCAGCCGATCGAGCCAGCGCAGGCGCACCTGCTGCAACGACGCATCGTCCTGGCCGAGCAACGTCATGGTCAGCGATGTGATGGCCTGCACCACCGGCGCATAGGGAATATCGCGCTGCAACTGATCGCTCTTGCCCGCCGCGAAGCGGGCCCCGGTCTGGTCCGCGTGCCCGCACAGCCATTCGGCCAATGCCGACTTTCCCACACCGGCCGCACCGGCGAGTAGTACCAGTTCCGATACCCCGGTCGCACGGACACGTGCCAACGCGCCATGCAGCACCTCCATCTCCCTGGCGCGGCCGGACAGCCGCCCCTGAAGGCCCGACCCCGTCCCTGGCAACGGCAGCGTGCCCGGCATGTCGAGGCAGAACGGTTCGATACGCCCGCGCTGCAGCCACTCGGCACGGACACGTAGCAGGTCCGCCAGCAGCGCCGCCGCCGAGGTATAGCGGCTACCGGCATCCTTGGCCATCAGCTTGATGACGATCTGGCCGAGCACGGCAGGCAAATCGGGCCGACGCGACTGCGGCGGGGCCGGCTCGATGGCCATATGCGCGTGCTGCCATCCGGACGGCGAGTCCGCAACGAACGGCAGTTCGCCGGTCAGTAGCTTGTATAGCGTGACACCGAGCGCGTAGAGATCGGCACCGACGCTCGGACGCGCGCCATCCTGCCGCATCAGTTCCGGTGCCAGATACGGCAAGACGGTATCGGCTGGATGCCGCAGCGCGGCGCAGGGTTCCTCAACGGCCACGGCATATCCGAACCCCGTGAGCCGCATGCGCCCATCGTCGTCGAGCAGGAAGCTTTCTGGCCGGATCACACCTTGCAGCAGGCCGCGCCCATGCATGGCCGCCACGGCCCTGACCGCGCCGATTGCCAGTTCCAGGCGGGCGGCGATCGGGACGTCTTCACGCTCGCTGGCGTTCACCATGCCGAATTGGGTGGAGGCCTCGGCGTCGCTGATCAGCACAAGCCGGTCAGGCGTCCAGATCGTGGCCGCCGGTATCGCCGCCCACGATGACTCCATGCGCGTGGCAAGCCGCGCCGCGTTCCGCAGGCGCTCGCACACGGCCGTGGCCGTCAGCGGCGCGCTTTGGGCAAACCAGTGGGTCTGCGAGACCGGGTCAAACAGTCGGCAGGACTGGACGTGATCTCCCGTCAGCAGCACGGTCGATTCGACCCGCGCAAGCCAGACAGGGTCGAAGGCCGGCACGGGAGCATGTTCGATGCGGGAGAGGGAGGTCATGCTGGTGGCGATGGGCTGGCTCGTGGAGGGCGAGTGCGTCGTCACGCATTCTAGCCGTGCCCCGCAATACGTGTATTGCGTGTGTGGTGGTCAACTGCTATGCGTCGGCGAACTGGCGTGCCCGCCGCGCGGCATCCCTGTAAAGGCCGAGTTCCTGACCCATCAGCACCAGATCCGCAAAGGAGCGCGCGTTCATCTTGCGCATGGCCTGGCCCCGGTGAATCTTGACCGTCACTTCGCTGATGCCGATCTCGCCCGCAATCTGTTTGTTCAGCAGGCCGGACACCGCCATGCCCATGACTTCCGCCTCGCGTGGTGTCAGCGTGGCAAAGCCGCGACGGATCGCATCGGTCCTGCGCATCCCACGCCGCCGCGACCTGTCCCTGTCGAGGGCGGCGGACACGGCGGCAATCAGCGACGTCTCCAGAATCGGCTTGGTCAGGAAATCCACCGCGCCCGCCTTCATTGCGGCCGCCGTCATCGCCACATCGCCATACCCCGTCATGAAGATGATCGGCATCCCCACGCCGGACTGGCCGAGCCGCGACTGCAGGTCAAGCCCGCTGGCGCCGCCTAGCCTGACGTCTAGCAGCAGGCAGCACGGCGTATCGGGAAGCGGATCGGCCATCAGCTCGGCTTCCGATGCGAACAGCGCCACATCCATGTCCAGCGAGCGAAAGAGGCCGCCGAGCGCGTCGAGCACCATGGCGTCGTCGTCCAGCACGAGTACCGTGCCAGGCTCGTACTCGGCACTTGCGGCGGGTTCCAGGCAGGTAGAAGTCACGGCAATGTCACAGGAAGTTCATGGTTCATGGCCCATGGTTCATGGTTCATGGTTCATGGTTCATGGTCCATGCGCCGGCGCGCCAATGCGGTGCATTTCAGCATAGCGCCCAGATGCGTGCCACCCATACCAATGTCGTAGTTGCCAGCCCGCCGCTGCCCTGCCCCCGGACCGATGCCGCCCACCTATACGAAAGGTGTATGGCGTAGGCTCCCCGCGGCACCTACGCTGCGCACTGCCTCTTGCGGATGGGGCGGGTGGAGCCGATGGGCGGAACAGCCGATGCGAAGGCACGCGGCCAGCACATCCTCCGCCCGCGCCCCTTCGCCAACCCCGCTACCCAAGGAGCGACCCCATGTCCAACCCCAAGCTCGAAGTCCTGACCCCGCAGAACAGCCAGCTCATCATCATCGACCATCAACCGCAGATGGCCTTCGGCGTGCAGTCGATGGACCGCCAGGCGATGAAGAACAACGTGGTGGGTCTGGCCAAGGCGGCAAAGATCTTCAACATCCCCACCACCATCACCACGGTGGAGAGCGAGTCGTTCTCGGGCTTCACCTATCCGGAACTGCTGGACGTTTTCCCCAACACCAAGACGCTCGAGCGCACCTCGATGAACTCGTGGGACGACCAGAAGGTACGTGACGCGCTGAAGGCCAACGGCCGCAACAAGGTCGTGGTGGCAGGCCTGTGGACCGAGGTGTGCAACACCACCTTCGCGCTGTGCGCGATGCTCGAAGGCAACTACGAGATCTACATGGTGGGCGATGCGTCGGGCGGCACCAGCAAGGAAGCGCACGACTACGCGATGCAACGCATGGTGCAGGCAGGCGCGGTGCCCGTGACCTGGCAGCAGGTGTTGCTCGAATGGCAGCGCGACTGGGCCCACCGCGACACGTATGACGCCGTGATGAAGCTGGTCAAGGAACACTCGGGCGCGTACGGCATGGGCGTCGACTACGCCTACACGATGGTCCACAAGGCAGCGCAGCGCACCGCCACGACGCACGAGTCCCTGGCGCCGGTCCCGGCCCGCTGATCCGCGCCGCAGAGGGACATTCAGGCATTCAGGCATCCACCTACCCTTCTCTCCAGGAACAGACCATGAGCTACATCACCACTGAAGACGGCACACAGATCTTCTACAAGGACTGGGGCTCCGGCCAGCCGGTCGTGTTCTCGCACGGCTGGCCGCTCAATGCCGACGCATGGGACGCCCAGATGCTGTTCCTGGTGCAGAAGGGCTTTCGTGTGATCGCGCATGACCGCCGCGGCCACGGCCGCTCGGACCAGCCCGCCAAGGGCAACGACATGGACACGTATGCCGACGATCTGGCTGCGCTGCTCGTGGCGCTGGACATCAAGGGCGCCACGCTGGTCGGCCACTCCACCGGCGGCGGCGAAGTAGCGCACTACATTGGCCGGCACGGCACGCAGCGCGTGGCCAAGGCCGTGCTGATCGGCGCGGTGCCGCCGATCATGGCCAAGACCGCGTCCAACCCCAACGGGTTGCCGATCGACGTGTTCGACGGTATCCGTAAAGGCGTGGCCGACAACCGTTCGCAGTTCTACAAGGACCTGGCCGTGCCGTTCTTCGGCTTCAACCGTCCCGGCGCCAAGGTCTCGCAAGGCACCATCGACACGTTCTGGGCGCAGGGCATGGCAGGCGGCATCGTCGGCCAGTACGCCTGCATCCGCGAGTTCTCGGAAGTGGACTACACCGAGGATCTGAAGAAGATCGACGTGCCCACGCTGGTCCTGCACGGTGACGACGACCAGATCGTGCCGATCGACAACGCGGGCCGCCTCTCCGCCAAGCTGGTGAAGAACGCCACGCTCAAGGTGTACCCGGGCGCGTCGCACGGCATGTGCGTGGTCAATGCCGACGCGGTCAACGCGGATCTGCTGGCCTTCCTGAACACCTAGGCCAACGCCTCCCAACCCGCTACCCGCGGGCAACTCATCGCCCCGACCGCCGCCATCGCGCGGCGGCCTCTTTGGAGCTTTTCACCATGTCATCGACCCCCGACCTCATCCTCGTCAACGGCAAGTTCACCACGCTCGACAAGTCCAACCCGCAAGCTGACGCGGTAGCCATCCAGGACGGGCGCTTCACCAGCGTGGGGACGCGCGACGACATCATGAAACTCGCGGGCGCGCAGACGACGGTGATCGACCTGAACGGCCGGCGAGCCATCCCCGGCCTGATCGACAGCCACATGCACATCATCCGTGGCGGCCTGAACTACAACATGGAACTGCGCTGGGATGGCGTGCGCTCCCTGGCCGATGCGATGCGGATGCTCAAGGACCAGGTGGACCGCACCCCCGCGCCGCAATGGGTGCGCGTGGTAGGCGGCTTCACCGAGCACCAGTTCGCCGAGAAACGGCTGCCGACCATCGACGAACTGAACGCCGTGGCGCCGGACACCCCCGTGTTTATCCTGCACCTGTACGACCGCGCGATCCTGAACGGCGCGGCGCTGCGCACGGTCGGTTATACGAAGGACACCCCCAATCCGCCGGGCGGCGAGATCGTGCGCGATGCCAGCGGCAACCCCACTGGCCTGCTGCTGGCCAAACCCAACGCCACCATCCTCTACGCCACGCTGGCCAAGGGGCCAAAGCTGCCGCTCGAGTACCAGAAGAACTCGACGCGCCATTTCATGCGCGAGGTGAACCGGCTGGGTGTGACTGGCGTGATCGATGCCGGCGGCGGCTTCCAGAATTACCCCGAGGACTACAGCGTCATCGAGGATCTGCACAAGGAAGGCAACCTGACGGTGCGCCTGGCCTACAACCTGTTCACGCAGAAGCCGAAGGCCGAGCTGAACGACTTCACCACATGGACGTCCACCGTCAAGCCGGGCCAGGGCGATGACCTGTATCGGCACAACGGCGCTGGCGAGATGCTCGTCTACACCGCCGCCGACTTCGAGGACTTTCGCGTCGAGCGGCCCGACATGCCGCCGTCGATGGAGGCCGATCTCGAACCGGTGATCCGTCTGCTGGCCGAGAAGCGCTGGCCTTGGCGCCTGCACGCCACCTACGACGAGACGATCACGCGCGCGCTCGATGTCTACGAGAAGGTGGCGCGCGACATTCCGTTCACCGGCCTGAACTGGTTCTTCGATCACGCCGAGACGATCTCCGATCGCAATATCGACCGCATCGCCGCGCTCGGTGGCGGCATCGCCGTGCAGCACCGCATGGCCTACCAGGGCGAGTACTTCGTCGAGCGTTATGGCGCGAAAGCCGCCGAGGCCACGCCGCCGATCCGCAAGATGCTCGACAAGGGGGTCAAGGTGGGCGCAGGCACCGATGCGACGCGCGTGGCGTCCTACAACCCGTGGGTGTCGCTGTACTGGCTAACCACGGGCAAGACCGTGGGCGGCATGTCGATGTACCCCCAAGCCAACCTGCTCGATCGCGAAACCGCATTGCGCCTGTGGACCGAGGCCAATACGTGGTTCTCGTCCGAGGAAGGCAAGAAAGGGCAGATCAAGGCCGGCCAGCTCGCCGACCTCGCGGTGCTGTCTGCGGACTATTTCTCGGTGCCCGGTGACGACATCCAGGACATCACGTCCGTGATGACCGTGCTCGGCGGCAAGGTGGTCTACGGCGACGGCGAGTTCGGCAAGCATTCGCCGGAGATTCCGCCCGCGATGCCCGACTGGTCGCCAGCCCGCTACGGCAGCCAGTACCAGCCGCGGCCAACCGCCAAGGCGAAGACGCTGGCGATGAACACCGCCTGCGGCTGCGCGTCGTCATGCGGCGTGCACGGCCATGCGCACGCGAAGGCGTGGACATCGAACATGCCGACGTCCGACGAGAGCGGATTCTGGGGCGCGCTCGGCTGTTCGTGCTGGGCGTTCTGAGCCACGTGCCAATCTGAACGGAGACCGGTCATGCCTTCCTCGATGCCTTCGCTGTCATCCGCCGGCGATAGCCCTCACCGGCTGCCGCGCTGGCTGCACTGGGTCGCGTTGTTGCTGCTGTGCGCGGCCTACCTGCAGGGCGGACTGGTCAAGCTGTTCGACTTTCCCAGCGCGATGGCCGAAATGCAGCACTTCGGCCTGTCGCCGGCTGGCCCGCTGGCGGCGGGAACTATCGCGCTGGAACTGGGCGCATCGGCCATGATCCTGAGCGGACGCGGCCGTTGGCTCGGCGCGCTGGCGCTGGCCGCATTCACACTGGCGGCGACATTCCTGGCCAACAGCTTCTGGAACGCTCCGCCCGATGCCCGTTTCGGCATGGCCAATGCATTCTTCGAGCACCTGGGTCTGGTCGGCGGCTTCGTGCTTGTGGCCTGGCATGACCTGCGAGCGTAGAGACGATAGATAGTCCACATGACGCAATCCGCCTCGACGGCAAACGCTCCCGCATCAACAGGTACCTTCGCGCCGCTTGCGCAATCGACCTTCGCGGTCCTGTGGGTGGCGACGATCCTCGGCAATATCGGCAGCTTCATGCGCGATGTCGCCAGCGCATGGCTGGCCACCGACCTGTCGACCTCGCCGGCCGCGGTGGCCACCATCCAGGCTGCATCGACGCTGCCGGTGTTCCTGCTCGCGATTCCCGCCGGCGTGCTGTCCGACATCCTTGACCGCCGCCGCTTCCTGATCGTGATCCAGCTCTGCCTGGCCTTGGTCAGCGGCTCGCTGATGCTGTTGGCATGGCGGCAATCGCTGACGATCGAGCTCCTGATCGCGCTGGCGTTCGCCGGCGGCATCGGGTCGGCGATGATGGGGCCGACCTGGCAGTCGATCGTGCCGGAACTGGTTCCAGCCAACACGCTGCGGCAGGCCGTGGCGCTCAACTCGCTTGGCGTGAACATCGCGCGCGCCATCGGGCCGGCCACCGGCGGCCTGCTGCTGGCTGCGTTCGGCGCGGCCGCGACTTACGGCGTGGACCTGCTCAGCTACGTGTTCGTGGTTGCCGCGCTGATCTGGTGGCATCGACCCCAGCGACCGGTCGACCCGCTACGCGAGCACTTCTTCAGCGCGGCCCGCGCCGGGCTGCGTTTCACGCGGGCGCACAGCAAGCTCCATGTCGTGCTGGCCCGTACCGCCGTGCATTTCGCGTTCGGCAGCAGTGTGTGGGCACTGTTGCCGCTCGTGGCGCGCAAGCTGCTTCATGGCAGCGCGGGGCTCTACGGCGTGATGCTCGGGGCGGTCGGGGTGGGCGCAATTCTTGGCGCGCTGCTCATGCCGCGTCTGCAGAAGCGGCTCGACGCCGACGGGATGGTGCTGCTGTCCGCCATCGTCACGGCCGTCGTGATGGCCGCGCTCTCCGTCGCGCCACCCGTCTGGCTGGCGCTGGTGCTGCTGTTGCTGTTGGGCGCGGCATGGATCATGGCGCTGACCACGTTCGGCGGCGTGGCGCAAGCCATCCTGCCCAACTGGGTGCGTGGCCGCGCGCTGGCGGTCTACCAGATGGTCTTCAACGGCGCGCTGGCCGGTGGCAGCTTGCTCTGGGGCTTCGTGGCGCAGGCGCTCGGCACGCCCCCCGCGCTGCTGATCGCCGGGTCGGGCCTGGTAGTCGCCGCGCTGGCGCTGCACCGGCTGCGTCTGCCGCACGGCGAAGACGACCTTGGCCCGGCCGGCCACTGGCCCGAGCCCGAAATGGCCGACGAGATCGCGCACGATCGCGGCCCGGTGATGATTCTGATCGAGTACCTGATTGCCCCGGCCAACCGGGACGGCTTCCTGCACGCCGTGCACCGGCTCTCCGAAGAGCGGCTGCGCGATGGCGCATTCAGTTGGGGCGTGATGGAAGACCCCACCAATCCCGAATTGATGACCGAGTGGTTTCTGGTCGAGTCATGGGCCGAACACCTGCGGCAACACCGCCGCGTGCCGAACGCCGATGCCGACCTGCAGCGAGAAGTGACCGCGTTCCACGGTGGCACGACGCCACCGCGTGTGCGGCATCTGCTGGGCGTGGGACTGCCACCGGACAAGCGATGACGCGCCTGCCGTCCCCCCTGTTTCCTATGACCCGTTTCGTATTGCGACATATCGCGAGGCTCGCATGAAGCTCTATCTGATCTCATTGGGCGCCGGCATCCTGGTCGGCATCATCTACGCGCTGATGCAGGTGCGCTCGCCCGCCCCGCCAGCGGTGGCCCTGATCGGCCTGCTCGGCATGCTCATCGGCGAGCAGGTAGTACCGCCGATCAAGCGCATGATCGCGGGAGAGCCCGTCACCGTGGCGTGGTTCCACCAGGAATGCATGCCGAAGATCACGGGCACGCCCGGCCCGACACTGGCCGCGGCCGACACCAAGGAGAGCAAGCCGGAGCAATGAGGGCGCCATTGAGGCCGATGTCCGGAGCACCGTGTGACTGCCCTTCCCGTAATCGCGATCGTTGACGATGACGCCTCCGTCAGGGACGCCATGGGGCAACTGGTGCGCTCGTTCGACCTGGCCGTGGAACTCTACGCCAGCGGGCAGGCACTGCTGCAATCCGCGTCGATCGGGCACATCCGGTGCGTGGTGAGCGACGTGCGAATGCCGGGCATCGACGGCTTCGCGCTCTGCACGGCGCTGCGCGCGCTTGGGCTCGATGTGCCGGTCATCCTCATGACCGCCTATGCCCAGGACGGTGACGAACAGCGCGCCCTTGACGTGGGCGCCACCGGATTCCTCGGCAAGCCGTTTCAGGAGAAAGAGTTGCTCCGGTGCCTGGCGCGTGCGCTGGCCAGCGGCGAGAGTGGGTCGGGGATCTGACGCGCGGGCTATCCGGCGTCGTCCTGTACCAGCCCAAGAGACTGGGCCATGATGACCAGTTCGGCGAAGGTGCGGGCCTGCATCTTGCGCATGGCGTGACCGCGATAGATCTTGACCGTGGCCTCGCTGATGCCGAGGTCGTCGGCGATCTGCTTGTTCATCAGGCCACGCGCCGCCAGTTGCATGACTTCCTGCTCCCGGCGGGTCAGGGTGTCGAAATGATCGCGAAGCTGCCGGCTCTGCGCCTCGGCCTCGCGCTGCGCCCGGTCGCGCTGCAAGGCCTCGTCAACCGCATCGAGCAGGTCCTGGTCGCGGAATGGCTTGGCAATGAAGTTGACGGCGCCGGCCTTCATGGCCGCCACCGTCATCGGGACGTCACCACGGCCGGAGATGAATACGATCGACGCATGGCGGCCCGCCCGGTTGAGCGTGGCCTGCAGGTCGAGGCCGCTCGCGCCATGCAGATGCACATCGAGCACGATGCAGGTGGGCCGATCCGGAATGCCGTGCGCGAGCAATTCCTCGGCCGAGGCGAACGACTCCGCCGCGAGTCCCGCCGAGCGGAACAGGCTGGATAGCGCCACGCGCACATCCTGATCGTCATCGACGACCAGCACCGCGCTTTCTTCACTTTCGTCACCCTCTTCGATCCTCTCGCGCATCATGGCGATCCTGGGGGCATTTGTTCCGGGAAGTGGGATTATCGGTGCTTTCCCCTGAAATGCAAACGGCCACGCGATCCGTCCCGGCATTCTGTCCCGGGACGCATCGACGTGGCCGTTGCGTGTCACCAGCTACCGGCAAGAAGCCGGTCTGAGGTCTACGGTCAGGTCTCCTTCTTGCCGATGAACACCATGCGTAGCGCCGGCACGATCACCAGCAGCATGATCGGTCCGATCAACATGCCACCCACCACCACGGTGGCCAGCGGACGCTGCACCTGGCTGCCGATCCCGGTGGAGATGGCCGCCGGCAGCAAGCCGATACAGGCCGAAAGCGCTGTCATCAGCATCGGGCGCATCCGCTGCTGCGCCGCCTGCGACATCGCCGCTTCGGACTTCAGCCCCTGTTCACGCAACTGGTTGTAGTAGGTGATCATCAGGATGCCGTCCATGACCGATACCCCGAACAGCGAGACAAAGCCGATGGCCGCGGAGATACTGAAATCCAGACCGGTCACGAACAGCGCGATCACACCCCCGGCGATAGCGAACGGAATGCCCGCGAGCGTCATGACGCTGTCCCGCAGCGAATTGAACAGACCGTACAGCAGCACCATGATCATCACGATGCTGATCGGCACGATCAGCGCCAGCCGCTTCTTTGCCAGTTCCAGTTGCTCGAACTCGCCCGCCCACTGGATGCGGTAGCCCTCGGGCAGCTTGATCTTGCTGGCGATACGCGCCTGCGCTTCCGCCACCGTGCTACCCAGGTCGCGGTCACGCACGCTGAACTTGATCGGGATGTATCGCTGGTTGCGCTCGTGATAGATATACGACGCCCCGGTATCCAGCGATATGTCCGCCAACGCGCTCAACGGAATATAGGCATTCGCGCCATCCGCGGTCTGGTACGCCACCTTGATGTTGCGGATCGCGTCGATACTGCCGCGATACTCGGGCGCCATACGCACCGTCAGCGAGAACTGCCGGTCGCCTTCGAGCACGGTCGTCGCCTGCGTGCCACCCAGCGCGGCCTCCACCACCGAGTTGACATCGCCGGTGTTGAGCCCGTAACGCGCCGCCGCCTCGCGGTTGATCTTGATGTTCAGGTTGGGCTGACCCAGCACGCGGAACACGCCAAGGTCCGACACGCCCCGGATCTCCTTCATCTCGTGCAGCACCTGATCGGCCAGCTTCTCCAGCGTGGGCAGGTCGCGGCCGACGATCTTCACCGAGTTCGCGCCCTTCACGCCGGAAAGGCCTTCCTGGACATTGTCTTGGATGTACTGCGAGAAATTCAGCGAGATCCCTGTGAACTCGTTGGCGAACTCCTTCTGCACCTGCGCGACCAGCTTGTCCTTGGTCATGCCCGCCGGCCATTCATCCATCGGCTTGAGCGGTACGAAGAACTCCGCGTTGAAGAAGCCCGCCGCATCGCTGCCATCGTCCGGACGGCCATGCTGGGACACCACCGTCGCCACTTCAGGATGCGACAGCAGGATCTTGCGCATTCGCGCCACTGACGGCACGCCGGCCTCCAGCGAAACGGTTGGCGGCATGGTGGCGCGAATCCAGAGGTTGCCCTCTTCCAACGCCGGCAGGAACTCTGTGCCCAGCAGCGGCATCAACGCCCCCGTCACCGCCAGCACGCCGGCGCCAATCGCCACCGACAGCTTCTTGTTGCCGAGCGACCATTTGAGCGCGGGCTCATAGATACGATGCAGCCAGCGCACCAGGATGGTTTCCTTCTCCTCGATGTGCTTGGGCAGCAGATAGGTGCACAGCACCGGCGTCACCGTGAACGTGGCGATCAGCGCGCCCAGCAGCGCATAGCCATAGGTACGCGCCATCGGCCCGAAGATCTGCCCTTCCACACCCTGCATCGTGAACAGCGGGACGAACGCCGCCACCGTGATGGCCGCCGAGAAGAACACCGCCTTGTCCACCTGCAGCGCGCTCACGAAGATCATGCGGATGCGGTCCGTGATACCCGCGCCCTTGCCGATCGCCCGCGCGTCCCGACTCATCAGCAGCCGCTGCTGATCCGCCAGCGGCATCTGGAAGTTCCGGAATATGTTCTCCACCAGAATCACCGAGGAGTCCACGATGATCCCGAAGTCGACCGCCCCCACCGACAAGAGGTTGGCGGATTCTCCCAGCATCACCAGGATCATGATGCTGAAGAAGAGCGCGAACGGTATGTTGACGCTGACGATCACCGCGCTGCGCAGATCGCCCAGGAATACCCACTGGATGAAGAACACCAGCAGACAGCCGAACAGCAGGCTGTGCAGCACCGTGTGCGTGGTGACCGAGACCAGCGTCGAACGGTCGTAGTACGGCTCCATTTTCACGCCGGCAGGCAGCGTGCCGTCGCTGTTGATCTTGTCGATCTCGGCCTTGACGCGCGCCACCACCTCGTTGGTCTGCAGCGTCCGGTTCATCACGACGATGGCAGTGACCACATCGTCCTGGTTGTCACGCCCGGAGCGTCCCAGGCGCGGCGTGAAGCCGATCTTGACCTTGGCGACGTCCTTGACCTGCACGGGCACGCCATTGTGCTGTGTCAGCACCACCTGTTCGATGTCCTTGGTGTCCTCGATCAGGCCCACGCCACGTATGTTGACCGACTGCTGTCCAAGGTTGATGGTCCGGCCGCCAACGTTGATGTTGGCGTTACCCAGCGCGGAGATCATCTGCTGCAGCGTGATGTTGTACGCGTCGAGCTTGTGCAGGTCGGCCTCGACGTCGTACTCCTTGGTCGTGCCACCCCAGCTCACCACCTGCGCCACGCCCGGCACCGTCTTCAGTCGCCGTTCGAGCACCCAGTCCTGCAGCGTGCGCAGATTTGTCAGCCCGAAGTGCGCCGGCCCCCTGAGCTGGTAGCGGTAGATTTCACCGACCAGGCTCGACGCCTGGATCTGCGGCTGCACGTTGTTCGGCAGGCTGACGTTCTGCTGCAGGTTGAGCGCGGCCTGCGTATAGGCGAAGTAGTAGTCGACGCCGTACTTGAACGTCACCCGCACGAACGACAGGCCGTAAAACGAAGTCGAGCGGATGCTCTCCACGCCCGGCGTGGCGGCCAGCCCCACTTCCATGGGTACCGTGTAGTAGCGCTCCATCTCCTCGGCGGACAGGCCCGGCGCCTGCGCGGTGATCTCGAGAATCACCGGTGCGGGGTTCGGATAGGCTTCGATGTTCAGCTTCGAGTAGGCGAACAAGCCGGCCCCGGCAAATACCAGGAGGAAAAGCAGAATGAGCGGCCGTCGCGTCAGCGACAACCGAAGTACGTTCCTGAGCACGGAGGCCTCGTCTTCGAATTCTTCGGGATGACTGGGGAGCGGTCGATACGCTTACTGGGCGGCCAGTGCCGCGGCATTGCTCAGGAACAATGCCCCTTCGCTCGCCACAAGCTCGCCCGGCGCAAGACCGCTAAGAATCTGCACCAGACCGTCCTGGGTCTGTCCGACCGTGACCACGCGGCGCTCGAAGCGGCGCTGATCCGTGGTCGTCCATACGGTCATCGTGCCGTCGCCTTCGCGCACCAGACCATCGGCGGCGACTGCCGCGGAATGATCTGGCTCACCGGTGCGGATCGAGAAGGATGTGATCATCCCCGGCCGTAGTTCGTGCTTCGGGTCCTTGACCTCGGAGCGGACCATCAGACGGTGCGTGGCTGCGTCGATGGACGCGCCCGTCGTCGTGATGGTTCCGGCGAACTCCCGCCCCGGAAAGGCCATCGCATGGACCTTGACCGCCTGCCCCACCTTCAGCAGCGGGCTGTCTGCTTCGGTCACGAATGCCTGCATCCAGACCGTAGAGATATCAGAGACCGTGATCGGTGCCGGGCTGTTGCCGGGCTGGACCAGAAGGCCCGGCTGCGCATTGCGCGCCGTCACACGGCCCGCGATCGGGCTGAACACGGTCAGGACCGGGTCGGTGCGACGTTGTTCGATGATGCGATCCATCTCGGACGCGCTCTTGCCGAAGATGGCCACGGCGTCGCGTGCTGCCTTGTAGGCGGCTTCCGAGGCCTGCTGGTCGGAGATGGCCTGGTCGAGATCCTTCTGCGCGATACCCTGGATCTCGAAGAGCTGATGCGCGCGCTCCAGCGCCTTGGCATTGAGCTTGCGCGCGCCGGCCGCGGAGATCAGCGTCGATTCGGCCTGGACCAGATCCGGGCTCTCGATATCGAACAACGGCGCTCCCTTGGCCACGTCTTCGCCAACCTTGACGAACACGTTGCGGACCTTGCCCTGGTAGGCCGTGAACACCTGGACCGAGCGGTCCTGATTGAAGTCGATATTGCCGACGGCTTCACGCTGGTTGGCAAATTCATAGTCTTGCACCGACACGACCTTGACCGTACCCATCTGGGTCTGGGTCAGCGTGACGGACGAGCCGCGCGGCGCCACCTTGGGCGCCGACGGACCTCCCTGACCAAAGCCTTTTTCCGGGCCGTAGAGCGGGCTGGGCTGCGTCCACGCGTTGAATGCGAACATCAACCCCACCAGGACCACAGCGGTGGCGCCCCCGCCCAGGATGGCGGACTTGGCATCGAAACGCATGGACTAACCCTCTGGATTCTGAAAACTTGGCCAAATGATGAGAGTTCGCCGCGTCACGGTCTACTGTGATTAATGACAGTGGCCTGGCCGGCGCATCGCTCATAGAATCCGCCCAGCGCTACCAATAGCTCTACCAACAGCACCAGCCATCGCTTTGAGGTCACGGCCCATGCTGCCAGATCACCGCAGCCCTTCCATTCGTTCGAGAATCCCATTCGCCGGCACGGCTTGCGCCCTGGCCGTTTGCGGCGTTCTGACGGCGTGCGCCGTCGGCCCCAATTTCCAGACGCCCAAGGCGCCCGACGCTACCGCGTACACGCCCAAGCCGCTGCCCACCGAGACGGCATCCGCGCCGGTGCAAGGCGGCGAAGCCCAGCGCTTCGTGGAAGGCATGCAGATCCCCGAGCAGTGGTGGAGCATGTTGCACTCGGAAAAGCTCGACCGCTTTATCGCGGCAGCGATGAAGGCCAATCCGACGGTGACGGCCGCGCAAGCAGCACTGCGGCAAGCCCAGGCGCAGGTGCGCGCGCAGCAGGGCTTCTTCTTCCCGACCATCTCGGGTTCCTATTCGCCATCGCGGCAGCGCAATGCGGTAGGAACGATCTCGCCGACGCTGACGTCTGGCGATCCGCTTTACAACCTGCACACGGCGGAACTGTCGATCAGCTACGCGCCCGATGTGTTCGGCCTGAACCGCCGACGGGTGGAATCGCTGCAGGCGCTCGAGGATGCACAGCGCTTCGAGGTGGAGGCTACGTACCTGACACTGGCATCGAACATCAGCCTGGCCGCTATCGAGGAAGCCTCGTTGCGCGCCCAGATCGACGCGCAGCAACGCATCGTCGCCATCGAGACCAAGCTGTACAACCTGCTGCAGAAACAGTTCACACTCGGGTTCGTCAGCGGCCTCGAAGTGGCCGCAGCCCGGGCCCAGCTTGCGCAGGCCGAGCAGGCATTGCCAGGACTGCGCAAGCAACTGGCCCTGCAGCGCGACCTGCTGGCTGCCCTGGCGGGCAAGCTGCCGGCCGATCCGCTCGACGCCGAGTTCACGTTCGACGATTTCAAGTTGCCGGCGGAACTGCCGGTGTCGCTGCCGTCTGAACTGGTGCGACAGCGCCCGGACGTGCGCGCGGCCGAAGCCCAACTGCACTCGGCCACGGCGGAAGTCGGCGTGGCTATCGCCAACATGCTGCCGCAGCTCACCATCACTGGCTCGTACGGCGGCACGGCCACCGTGTTCAATCAGATGTTCAGCGCCGGCAACGTCTTCTGGAGCCTGGCGGGCAACGTCGCGCAAACGTTCTTTGCGGGCGGCACGATGCTGGCGCTCAAGCACGGCGCCGATGCCGCGCTCGTGCAGGCCGAGGCCCAGTACCGCAGCACCGTCATCAACGCGTTCCAGAACGTGGCCGATACGCTGCACGCGATCGACGCCGATGCGGAAACGCTGCGTGCGGCCATCACCTCGGAGCAGGCCGCGCGCACGACGCTGGAGATCACCGAGAAGCAACTGTCGAGCGGCTACGTCAATGTGCTGGCCGTGCTCAACGCCGAACAGACGATGCGCACTGCCACGCAGGCCACGGCACAGGCGCAGGCTGCGCGCTTCACGGATACCGTGGCGCTCTACCAGTCACTGGGTGGCGGCTGGTGGAACCGCCAGGCCGAAGGCACGCAGGTGGGTGACGCGGGCAAGCCGGCCCGCGCCGAAGTCGCTACGCGCTGAGCGGCGCTGGCGCTTCTGGCAGCCTGAGCAAGAAGCGCGAGCCCGTGCCTTCCGCGCTCCGCACCGACACCGTGCCGCCGTGCAATTCGGCGGCCAGCCGGACGATATAGAGACCCACGCCCGCGCCGGCGGTGCCGGTCACGTTGGCGCCGCGCACGTATCGCTCGAACACGTGGCCGAGATCCTTCTCCGGAATGCCGATGCCCTGGTCCGCGACGCAAATCAGGATCGCGCCCGATTCCATCGATACATCCACGCTGACCGGCGTCTTCGGCGGCGAGTACTTGACGGCGTTCCCGATCAGATTGCTCACGGCCTGGAACAGCAAACGCGCATCGCCATGGAAGACCTCGGGTACGTCGGCGTGCCACTGCTCGACGATCTGCGCATCCGGCGAACTTTCGCGATGCATCTCGCAGACCTCGTGCACCAGCAGGTGTAACGAGAACTCCGTGCGTTGAAACGCCCCCGGTGTTGCCAGGTCAAGTACCTGCGATGCCCCGAGCATGTCTTCGATCAGCGCGGTCATCCGCCGCACCGCCGCGCGGATTTTGCTCGAACGATCCTGCACCGCCTCAAGCGACAGCGGCGGCTTGATATGGCTCAGGCGCTGCGCGTAGCCGTCGATCACGGTCAACGGGGTGCGGAATTCGTGCGACACCATCGACACGAAGTTGCGCTGCAGCTCCGCCATGCGCCGCTCGTTGGCCAGCGTGATTTCCAGCGTGCGGGCCTGCTCGGCCAGCGTGGCGCGGCTTTGCGCCAGCGCCACCGTGTTATCGCGGAACCGGACCACGGCGCGAGCGATCTCGCCCACTTCGTCCGGGCGCTCGGTCGATGGGATGTCGATCTCGGTTTCGTTGTCGGAGATCCGGTGCATCCGGTCGACCAGTTCCGCGATTGGATTGGTCACAGCCGTGACGAAGTAGAGCACGCCGGCAATCATCAGCAGCGCCGCCACGATGATCGCGTTCACGATCAGGTCCCTGGCATGCCGGTAGGCTACGGCCTCCGCCTGGGTAGCCTCGTTCGCGCCGGTGACGTTGCGCTCGGTCAGCGTCGCCAGCGTGGCGTTGGCCACAGTGAAGGCGCGTCGGGACTCCTGGTAGTAAAGCGCGATGGCGTCGGTCTTGTCATCGCGCTGGGAAAGCACCAGCACTCGGCTGGCCAGTTCCCGATATGCCCGCCACTGCTCGCTGAACTGCCGGTAGAGGTCCAGCTCGATGGGGTCATGCTCGATCGTTTCGTAGCGCCGCTTGGCATCCGCGATTTCTTCATCGAGTACCGCGAGCGAACCTTCCGCGCGCCCCCGATCCTTGCCGCGACGCGCGGTCAGCAGTTCACCCTCGGTAGCGCGGAAGTCCGAGATGCTGTTGTTGAGATCGCCTGCGATGCGGTTGCTCAGCAGCCAGCGGCCACTGATCTCGGCCGCGACGTTGTGAAAGGCGCTGAGCCGGTTGATGCTGAACGCGCCCAGCCCGATTACGAGCAGCAGGAACAGGACGAACACCAGCGGCAGACGCACGCGCAATCGATTGAGCTGTGCCAGCGGGGCCGCGGAAAGCCTGCCCACCGCTACCTTTCCCTCCGCGCTAGACAAGTGGCGCATACATTACCTTGAAGTTGCAAGATGCCGTTCGATTGACGGGTTACGGCCCGCTCCCCTACAGTAGTGCCCCTACATGGTCACATCTGCAGACAATACTCCCCGCCAGATTCTATGCATCGAAGACGATGCAGAGACAGCAACGCTCATCGCGGAAGAACTGAGCGAGCGAGGCTTCGCCGTGACCGTCGCCCATGACGGCCAGGAAGGCTTTGCCGCCATTCTGCGCATGCCACCCGATCTCGTCCTGTGCGATGTGGGGATGCCTGTCATGGACGGCTTCGAGGTGCTCGCGAAACTGCGCGCGCTGGCCCCGCGATATGCTGAAGTGCCTTTCGTTTTCCTTACCGCGCTGGCCCAGCGCGATGCCGAACTCAAGGGACGCCGCCTGGGTGCGGACGACTACGTCG
This sequence comes from Cupriavidus sp. SHE, assembly GCF_000812445.1. Lineage (NCBI taxonomy): Bacteria > Pseudomonadati > Pseudomonadota > Betaproteobacteria > Burkholderiales > Burkholderiaceae > Cupriavidus > Cupriavidus sp. SHE. The sequence continues at coordinate 185,143 of NZ_JWMB01000009.1, forward strand.
CCAAACCCGTGGATTTTGACATCCTTGAGAGCATTATCGAAGCGCGACTGTCGCGCGCTGTCAAACCGCAACAACGCACCCCGCAGAACGTCACGCTGAGCGAGCGCGAGATCGAGGCGCTTTCATGGTCCGCACGCGGCAAAACGTCGGGCGAGATCGCGACGATCCTGGGGCTGTCGAAGCGGACGGTCGATTTCCATATCGACCGCGCCAGGGAAAAACTGGGCGTGGCCACGCGGGTCGAAGCCGTGGTGCGCGCGGCCACCGAGGGGTTCATCAAACCGTAGGCGCCGATCAGTCGTCGTCGTGCCAGCGGTGCCATTCACGACGGCGGTACTCGTGCTCGCGCCATTCGTGCTCGCGCCACTCCCGGCCGCGCCAGCCATCGTAGTAGCCCGGCGCCACCACGACCGGCCGCGGTGCCACGTAGACCGGAGGCGGTGGCGCGACATACACCGGAGCCGGTTGGTAATAGACCGGCGCCGCCGGTGCCACAACGACACCGGGAATGCCGATGCCAATCCCTACGTCCACGCGAGCCAGCGCGCTGCCCGATGCCAGTGCCGCCACGCCGGCCACGATGCCGGCAATCATGATTCGTTTCATATGCAGTACCTCCTGCGTGCAAGTCTATGAGCGCCCGGGTTCGTCTTGTCTTTGCGAACTGTTAGCGCGGTTATGACGTGTAACGGAGATATCCATCGAACGTTGACGAATCAGACACATCCTGGCCGGAAGCTTTGTAAGGGATTGTTGCCGCGCCGCGCACTATGGCTACGCTAAGTCTTGTACGAAAGAATGGCCTCTCGTTTTCGCGGCGTCGCTCCTTAATGAAGACTTAATGCGGCCGCTGTACAACCTCCGCGCACGCGCCGCGACTTAATCCAGCCTTAAGACAACGAACATGCGATGAACACTTCCACCACACATCACGCACTCAGCAAGGTGCCCGAGATCACGCTGGGCTTCTGGCTCATCAAGATCGCCGCCACCACGCTTGGGGAAACCGGCGGCGATGCCTTGTCGATGTCGCTGAATCTCGGCTACCTCGTCAGCACGGCGATATTCGCGGTGATATTCCTTGCCGCCGTCTCCGCGCAAATCCGCGCACGCACTTTCCGGCCCGCGCTGTACTGGGTGACCATCGTCGCCACGACCACCGTCGGCACCACGCTTGCGGACTTTGCAGACCGCTCGCTCGGCATCGGCTATGCCGGAGGCAGCGCACTGCTGCTGGCGCTGCTCCTGCTGTCGCTGGCCACGTGGTATCGCTCGATGGGAACGGTGTCGGTGGACACGGTCAACTCGCCGAAGGCCGAGCTGTTCTACTGGGTGACGATCATGTTCTCGCAGACACTCGGTACGGCGCTGGGCGACTGGACCGCCGACACCATCGGCCTGGGCTATCTGGGCGGCATGCTCGTCTTCGTCACGCTGCTCGCGGCGATTGCCGCGGCCTACTACTGGACCAGCATCTCGCGCACCCTGCTGTTCTGGGCCGCCTTTATCCTGACCCGTCCGCTCGGTGCCGTGGTTGGCGACTTTCTTGACAAGCCGCTGCAATCGGGTGGGCTGGCGCTGAGCCGCTTCTCGGCGTCGGCCGCGCTGGTCTCGTTCATGGTGATCTGCATCCTGCTGCTGCCCCAGCGGGCGGCGGCCCGCGCAAGCCATTGAGCGGCGCTATGATGCGTGATGTCGGACACCGTTGGCATGGAGAACGCGATGCGGGTGCTGCTGGTCGAGGATGACCGCATGATCGGACAGGTGGTGCAGGACGCCCTGAAGGACGCCTCCTGCGCCGCCGACTGGGTCGAGGATGGACAGGCCGCGTTGGACGCGCTGGATCGCCAGCACTATGACGTGGTCTTGCTGGATCTGGGCCTGCCGCGCAAGAGCGGCCATGCAGTGCTGACGTCGCTGCGCGCGCGTGGCAGCGCCGTGCCGGTGCTGATCCTCACGGCTCGGGACGCGCTCGAAGACCGCATCGGCGGGCTCGATGCTGGCGCCGACGACTATCTGGTCAAGCCATTCGAGATGGATGAACTGCTCGCGCGAATGCGGGCTGTGTGGCGCCGGAGAAGTGGCCTGGCGTCATCGGTGCTCGGCAATGGCCGCGTCTCGCTGGACCTGTCGACCCGGCAGGCCACCCTGACGGGCGGCGCGCCCCAGCAACTCACGAATCGCGAGTTCGCGCTGCTGCAGGCGTTGCTGGCACGCCCAGGCGCGATCCTGTCGCGTGCCGAGCTTGAAGAGCGCATCTATGGCTGGGGCGATGAAGTGGAAAGCAATGCGGTCGAGTTCCTGATCCACGGCCTGCGCAGAAAGCTTGGCAGCACCATCATCAGAAACGTCAGGGGGGTGGGATGGCAGGTGCCGAAGGAAGGCTGAAACACGCCGGGCCAAAGCATTCGGTCCAGCAACGGCTATCCCTCTGGGTATCGCTGGCGATCCTCGCGGTGGCACTCATCGGCGGCATCTTTTCGTTCGCCTCCGCGTTCCGCGAAGCCAACATCATGCAGGACGACCTGCTGCGGCAGGTGTCGATGCTGTTCGATGCGCAGCATCTGCCCGCGCCCCAACTGGCAGACGCTGGCAGACTGCCACACAGCGACGAGGAAGCCCGCGTGATCGTGCAGACCCTGTCACCGGGCGGTGACGGCGCCCGGCAGATACTGGCATTGCCCGCCAGCGCGCCCGATGGTCTCGGCACCTTCGAGGTCGACCATGAGTCCTACCGCGTGCTGATCCGGACGCTGCCGACCGGCCAGCGCATTGCCGTCGCCCAGGAAACCGGCATGCGCGACGAAATCGCGCGCAACAGCGCACAGGTCACGGTGTTGCCGTTTCTGGTGCTCGTGCCGGTGCTGCTGCTGATCGTGGCCTATCTGGTCCGCCAGATGTTTCGCCCCATCTCTACCCTTTCCACGGACATCGACCAGCGCGGCGAGCACGAACTCTATCCGTTGCCGGAGGATGAGCTTCCCGCCGAAGTGCGTCCTTTCGTGGTGGCGATCAACCGACTGCTGGCCCGTATCGCGCAGGCCATGGAGATGCAGCGCCGCTTCGTCGCCGACGCGGCGCACGAACTGCGCTCGCCGATGACCGCGCTATCGCTGCAGGCCGAACGGCTCGAACGCACCGAGATGCCCGAGGCGGCGCGCACCCGGCTGGCCACCCTGCGGCGCGGCATCGAACGCAGCCGCGCCCTGCTGGAACAGTTGCTGAGTCTCGCACGTGCCCAATCGGCAACCGCCGCGCCAGCGCCAGCGGAAAGCATCTCCGTGCGGCACGCCTTCCGGCGCGTGCTGGAAGACCTGATGCCACTGGCCGATTCGCGTCACATCGACATCGGCGCGGTTGGCGACACCGATGCGCAGGTGCCAATTCAGGAAGTGGAGCTGATCACGCTGCTCAAGAACCTCGTAGACAACGCCATCCGCTATACGCCCGAACACGGCCGCGTCGATCTGTCGGTGGAGACTTCCCCCAATGCGGTGGCGATGATCGTGACCGATTCCGGACCCGGCATCCACGCGGAGGAACGAAGCAGAATCTTTGATCCGTTCTACCGGATTCCGGGCAACGACGCGCCCGGCTCAGGCCTCGGTCTCTCCATCGTCCGGGTCATTGCCGAGCGGGTGGGCGCCACGGTCGAGATCGACTACGCCGACGCGACCGCTCGCCGCGGCACGCGCGTGACGGTGCGCGTGCCCTGTGGTGGCAACGATAGCGATAACGTTGGCGGCAACGAGAGCGGCGTCCGTCGGCAGCACGCGGCTGCCGCCACGGATCAGCCGTTACCCTGAGCCTTGCCGGCGGCCTCCGGCGCTGCGGCCGGCTTGCTGTCCGAGTGGTTCTCCGGCGGGTTCTCCAACGTCTTGCCCGATTCATCCTCCCAGCTTCCGCCCAGCGCCTGCATCAGGCCCACGGTATCGGAGTAACGGCTCGCGCGCGCCTGTACGAGCGTAATCGCCGACTGCCGATACGTCTGCTCGGCCAGCATCACGGCCGGGTAGCCGATCTGTCCGGCCTTCCACTGTGCCTGGGCGATGTTGAAGCTGCGGTACGCGGCACGCTCGGCATCCGATGCAGTGCGCAGTCCCCGCGCATCGGCCTCGATCGCATGCAGCGCGTCGGCCACCCCCTGATAGGCGGTCAGCACGGTGCTGCGGTACTGCGCAGATGCCTGCTTGTAGGCCGCCTCGGCCGCGCGCTGCTGGTGCAGCAGCATCCCGCCCTTGAAGATCGGCTGCATCAGGCCCGCGGAGATTCCCCAGAAGCCGGTGCCGGCGGTGAAGAGATCCCCAATCGCCTGCGACGAGCTACCGAGCGCGGCGGTCAGCGTGATATTCGGCAGGCGGGCCGCAGTGGCCACGCCGATCTGGGCGCTGGCCGCGTGCATCTGCGCTTCCGCCGCGCGAATGTCGGGACGCTGGCCAACCAGCCTCGACGGCAGGCTCAGCGGCAATGTCCCGGGCAGCGTCAGCGATTCGAAGTCGAACTGCTGCGGCACAGCATCGCTCGGCAACCGGCCCGTCAATGCCGCCAGCAGGTTGCGCTGCTGGGCGAGTTGCCGGTCCAGCGGCGGCAATGCCGCTTCCGCCTGCGCCAGCGTGGCTTCCTGTGCTGCGACCTCGGCGGCGCCGACCTGCCCTAGGCGCTGCTGCTTGCGCACGGCATCGAGCTGGCGCGTGGATAGCGCGATGACGTCTTGCGTCGCGCGGATCTGGGCGCGCAGCGAGGCTTCCTGGATCGCCGCATTGACGACGTTCGACGTCAGCGTCAGGTACGCGGCCTGCCACTGGAACCGGGCAACGTCGGCCTGCGCCACGCCTGACTCCACCTGCCGGCGCGTGCCGCCGAAGACGTCAGGCACATACGAGACACTCAACTGCGCCGTGTGCAGCGTGAACAGATCGCTGTTGTCGGACAGCGGGCTCGCGATGATCTGGGCGATCTTCTGGCGCGACGGCGTGTACGACGCGTCGACGCTCGGAAAGAACGCGCCACGCTGCGCCGCCACGTTCTCCTGGGCCACGCGCAGCGCGGCCTCCATCGCCTGCAGATCCGGGTTGGCGCGCAATGCGGCATCCACCAGCGCGTTGAGTTCGCTGGAGCCGAACATCGTCCACCACTGCGCCGGCACATCCTGCCCCGGCGCGAAGCGCTGCGCCTGCCCATCCGGCGTGGATGCCGATGCGGTCTCCGCGGGCAATGTCGTCGCCGTGTAGCGATCGGTCTCGGGCGCGGCCGGGCGCTGGAAGTCCGGGCCCACCGCGCAACCCGCGGTGGCCAGCGCCAGCAGCGCCGCCATGCTGATCGAAGTGATTCTAGCCATTACAAGTCCCCTTCACTGGTGGGGCCAAACTGGACCGGCGGCTCCTCGCGCACCTGCTTCGCCGCGCGTGTCTCGATCAGGTAATACAAGGCGGGCAACAGCACCAGCGTCAGCGCGGTTGCCGTGATCAGCCCGCCCACCACCACCGTGGCCAGCGGACGCTGCACGTCGCTGCCCAGCCCGTGCGCAAGCGCCGCCGGAATCAGGCCCAGCGCTGCCACGGTCGCAGTCATCAGCACCGGCCGCATCCGCTCGCCCGCGCCACGCACCACCGCTTCCTTCAGGCTCACGCCAGAGGTATCGCGCCACCGGTTCAGGTTGGCGATCATGATGATCGCGTTCAATACCGCCACGCCAAACAGCGCGATGAAGCCAACCGCCGACGACACGTTCAGCGTCATCCCGCGCAGATGCAGCGCCACCAATCCGCCCAGCGTTGCCAGCGGCACCGCCATCAGGATCAGCGCGGGCTGCCGCAGGTTCTTGAACTCGCCGAACAGCAGCACGAACATCAGCGCCAGCACCATCGGCAGGATCACCGCCAGACGTGCCTGGGCGCGCTGCTGGTTCTCGAACTGACCGCCCCATGCCACCTGAATATGGGTACGGTCGTACGGCACTTCCTTGTCGATGCGCGTCCGCGCCTCTTCAAGGAACGACGACAGATCGCGGCCGCGCAGATTCAGGCGTACCGTCAGGTGCCGCTTGTTCATCTCGCGCGTGATCGTGGTCTCGCCTTCGGCCAGACGAATATGCGCCACCTGGGCCAGCGCCACATGCGCGCCATTGGCGGCCGTAAGCGTCAGGTTGCCGATTGCCTCGGGGTCATTGCGCGAGCTGCCGATGAAGCGCGCCACCACGTTGTAGCTGCGGTCCTCGACGAACACCTGCGTGACGGGGCTGCCACCGATGCCTGTCTGGATCAGCGCCATCACGTCGGCCACATTGATGCCCAGCCGCGCGGCGGCGGCGCGATCGACATCGATACGCACCTGCGGCAGCGGCGGCTCCTGATCGATGATCACGTCCTGCGCGCCCGGCACCGTCTTCAGCAGCCGCGTGATTGCCGTGGCCACCTGCCGTGTCTCGGCGAAGTCGTTGCCGTACACCTTGACCACCAGGTCGCTGTGCGCGCCCGCCAGCTTGTCTAGCACACCGTCGATCATCGGCTGGGAGAAGCCCACCTGAGTACCCGGCAGATCACGGAAGCGCGTGGCCATGGCCTCGATCAGTTGCTGCTTGTCGCGGCCGGAGGTCCAGGTGCTATATGGGTGCAGCGTCACCGCGGTCTCGATATGTGACGGCGAGAACGGATCGGTACCTTCGTCGTTGCGGCCCACCTGCGTCACCACGTGCTCCACCTCCGGGAACTCCATCGTCGCGGCACGCAGATTGTCGGCCATCTGGCCAGCCTTTTCGAGCGAGATGCCAGGCGGGAGCGTCACCTGCAGCCATATCGAGCCTTCGTCCAGATACGGCAGGAAGTCCCGCCCGATCGTCGCGCCCAGGATCATCACGCCGACCAGCGTGGCCACCGCGATGCCAATTGCCGTGCGCGTGCTGCCCACCAGCCGGTTCAGCACCGATTCATAGCGCGGCGCGAGCCAGACCAGCGCCGGGTTGTGAAACACCTTGCGCGGCTTGCGATAAGCCCAGTACGCCAGCCCCGGAATCAGCAGCAGCGCCACCAGCAACGCCCCGAACAGCGCGAAACCCACGGCGAAGGCCATTGGCGAGAACAGCTTGTACTCGATGCGCTGGAACGCGAACAACGGCAGATAGGCCGTGATGATCACGATCATGCCGAAGAAAATCGGGCGCGCCACCTGCAGCACCGACTGCATGATGTCTCGGCCATGCAGTTCTTTCTCCGCGTCCTCCTCGCGCCGGCGCAGGATGTTCTCCATCACCACGATGGCGCCGTCCACGATGATGCCGAAGTCGATCGCGCCGAGCGAAAGCAGGTTCGCCGGGATCTTGAAGTGATGCATCAGGATAAACGCCATCAGCAGCGACAGCGGGATCGTGACGGCCACAATGATCGCCGCACGCGGGCTGCCCAGGAACAGCAGCAGCACCAGCGACACCAGGAACATGCCTTCCAGCAGCGTCTTGCCCACGGTATGCACCGTGGCATCGACGAGATTGCTCCGGTCGATATACGGCACCACCTTGACGTCCTTGGGCAGGATGTTGTCGTTCAGGTCACGCACGGCGGCATGAACACCCTCCATCACGACCGACGGATTCTCGTTCTTGAGCAACAGCGTGATGCCCTGGATCGTGTCCGGGTTGCGGTCCATGCCCAAGATGCCGTGGCGCTGCGGGTTGCCAAGCACCACGCGGCCAAGATCCTTCACCAGCACGGGCACGCCATTCTTCTGGGTGACAACGATGTTGCCCAGATCGTCCAGATTACGGATCAGGCCCACGCCACGCACCACGAGCCCCTGCTCACCGCGATTCAGGATGCTGCCGCCGGCATTGGCATTGTTCTCGGAGATTGCCTGCGTGATCTGGTTCAGCGAGATGTTGTACTTCGACAGCATCACCGGATCGAACTCGAGCATGAACTGCGTGGTCAGGCCGCCGAAGTTGGCCACGTCCACCACGCCCGCCACCTGCTTCAGGCGCGGAATCACCTTCCAGAACTGAAGTTCCGACAGCTCGCGCAGATCGCGTGTCTTCGAGACGAGCGTATAGCGGTAGATTTCACCGATCGGTGACGTCAGCGGGTCAAGCGACGGCTGCGCACCGTACGGCAGCGAAACGCCATTGATGCGCTCCTGCAGGCGCTGGCGCGACCAGTAGTCCTCCGCGCCGTCCTTGAACACCACGGTGATCAGGGACAGGCCGAACGTGCTCTTGGAGCGCATCACGTGCATGCCGGGCACGCCCATGATCTCGCGCTCGAGCGGGATTGTGATCTGCTGCTCGACTTCCTCGGCGGCCAGTCCGTTGACCTGCGTGACCACCTGCGAGGTGGTGTCGGCAATGTCCGGATACGCTTCCAGGGGCAGTTGCTTCCACGCGTACCAGCCGTACAGCGCGACCATCGCGAACACCAGCGCGACGATACCGCGCCGGTTGAAGCACAGGGTTACAAGGCGCTCAATCATTCAGCAGCACCCCTTCCTTCACCACCACGCGGTCTCCCGCGGACAGGCCCGACTTCACTTCCATCCGGTCGCCGATTTGCGCGCCGAGCTTGATCACACGGGGTTCGAACTGCCACGGCGCCACTTCGACGAATGCGCGAGTGTAGAAGCCGCTCTGCACGATGGCCGACATCGGCACGACGATGCCTTCATGCGGCTGGGACAGGAAGGTAGCCTGCGCGAACATGCCGGGACGGAGCCGTCCGTCGGGGTTGTCGAACACCATGCGCACCTTGGTCGTGCGCGTGTCCGCATCAAGGATCTGGCCGACATAGCGCACCTTGCCCGGTTGCGGATCGTCATAGGCGTCAAACTTGACGGTGGCCGACTGGCCGACATACACGTGGCCCAGATCCTTTTCCTGCGCGTTGGCCGTGACAAACACGTGCGAGAGATCGGCAACGGTCATCAGCGAGGCCGTGGTGTCGTTCCAGTACGCGCCGGTCGCGGCATTGAGATCGACCACGCGCCCGTTGATCGGTGATCGCACGGTCAGGATGTGGCCGCCGCCCGTCTGCGCCGTGCCGCCACTCTTGGCGCCAAGTTGCGCCAGACGCGCATCGGCGCGCTGGGATTCGCTGGCGGCCTGGTCATAGTCGCTCTGGGCCTGCTCGAAGTCGCGCTTTGCGGCGATCTCTGACTTGTCCAGTTCCCGCTGACGATCCAGGTTGCGGCGTGCCATCGTCATGGCCGCGCGGGCCTTGGCGGCGTCGCTGGTGGCCTGCGCGAGATCGGCCGAATCGATCGTGAACAGCACGTCGCCAGCCTTGACCTCGTCGCCAAGCTGCTTGTTCAGGCTGACGATGCGGCCGGCCAGCGGCGGCAGCACTTTCACGAGCTTGGCCGGATCGGCTTCCACCATGGCCGGCAGATTGAACGGCGCGGCCACGGTTTCGCGCGTGGCAGGCGCGACGGCCAAGGTACGGCGCAATGGCGACTCGGCCGGGACTACCAGGCGCTCGCCTTCATGACGCAGGGCGACGGGCGGGTCCGCGCGCTTCTGGTCGGCCTTGGCGCGCATCGTCCAGACACCAGCACCGCCGAGACCCAGTATGACCGCCGCGGCAAGCCAGTAGACAACGCGCCCGGGAAAGGCTGGCTTGTTTTTCATCATTCACTCCGATGCTGATGTTTCAAAAGATATGGAATCGCCACATGCGGGAATTTGCCGCCAATGGTACGCACGCAAGCCCTCGCGCACCCTGAATTCTTCTTCAGGCAGGGCCGTATGCATAACATGCGGAAAAGTCGGCTGATAGAATCAGACCCGACCCGGAAAGGCGAACCCATGAGGATCCTATTGGTAGATGACGACCAGAAGGCAGCGCGACTGCTGGCCCGTGGTCTGCAAGAAGAAGGTTATGACGTGGAGACCGCCCATTCGGTTGACGTGGCAGCGGCTCACAATTGTTACGCGTTCAGTCTGCTGATCCTCGACTGGATGCTTCCAGGCAAAAGTGGCGTCGAGTTCTGCCGGGAATTGCGTGAGCAGGGCGTGCGCACGCCGATCCTGATGCTGACGGCGCGCGATGCGATCAACGACCGCATCACCGGGCTGGACACCGGCGCCGACGACTACCTGACCAAACCCTTCGTCTTCGAGGAACTGCTCGCGCACGTGCGGGCTTTGCTGCGGCGTGTGGAGCTGGCTCAACCCGCTCCGATCACGCTGGATGACCTCGTCATCGACCCGCAGACCCGTGGCGTCACGCGGGCCGGCGCGCGGCTAGATCTCACGCCGAAGGAATACGCGATTCTCATCCTGCTGGTGACGCACGCCGGGGAGATCGTCAGCCGGGCACAGCTTGCGGAACACATCTGGCACGCGGACCTGATCGCCATCGACAACCTGATTGACGTGCACATGAAGAACCTGCGCCGCAAACTCGACCCACCGGGCATGGCGGCGCTGATCCAGACCGTGCGGGGCCAGGGCTTCCGCATCTCGCCATTGGGGGCCCTCTGACGTGCTGAACTTCCGGCAGCGGCTGGTCCTGACCCACTGGACCGTCATCGTGGTGATCGTGGCCTGCTCGGCGTTGGCCGGGTGGTGGCAGCTATCGCGCCTGGTGCATGGGCAGCTCGACGCGGCGCTGCTGACGCTGGCCGATACCGAGGCCGGCATGCAGGTGGAGAGCCACGGGCAACCGGTCCGCGTGCACGAGCGCCCGCCCGGGTCGGCCCCGCCATCCCTGGTGCGCCTGGACCGGCTGGTGCAGATCGTCAATGCCAAGGGCGAAATCCTGGCCCGCAGCTCAAACCTGGGCGACGCCATGCTGCCCGCCCCGCCCGCGCTGCTCGACGAACTCGCATCAGGCGGCCAGGCGGTCTTTCAGACGCTGCCGAGCTTTGGCGAAGAACCGCTGCGCATGGTGTCCCTGCCCGCCGTGGCAAACGGCAAGCCCGTGGTGATCCAGGTGGCGGGCTCGCTGGACGATGTGCACAACGTGCTGGAGTCGGCCACGATCCTGTTCGGCATCATGGCCGCCGCGCTGCTGGCCGCCGTGGGCGCCGCCGGCAGCGTGCTGACGCGGCGCGCGTTCCGTGGCATCAACGACGTGGTGAAGCAGGCCCGGCTCATCGGCGACGCCAACCTTGGCGAACGCCTGCCGCACCCCGGCACGCCGGACGAAATCGGCCAGCTCGTCGATACGCTGAACGCGATGCTGGACCGGCTCGAGCAGGCTTTCGACCAGCAGCGACGCTTCACGGCCGACGCCTCGCACGAACTGCGCTCGCCGCTTTCCCGCCTGCGCACCGAGATCGAAGTGACGTTGCGGCGGCCGCGCGAGAGCCAGGAGTACGTGGATACGCTGCGCTCCTGCCTGGATGAAGTGGGCCGCCTGACCCGGCTGATCGAGGAACTGCTGATGCTGGCCCGCTTCGACGCGGGGCAGGATCGCCAGGCTGGCGAGCCACAGGCACTTGATGCGCTGATCGCGGAAACGCTGTTGCGCGCTGGCCCAGCCGCCCGTGAACGGCAGGTCGAACTGGTGGCAAGCAGCGAAGCGGTGGGCGGCGCCAAGGTGTCGCACGGATCGGTGGGGCTGGTGCTGGCCAATCTGGTGGACAACGCGCTCAAGTTCTCGCCACAGGGCAGCAAGATCGTGGTGGACTGCGCCGCCGACGCGCACCAGGCCACATTGCGCGTCACCGACCAAGGCCCCGGCATCCCCCCGGACGAGTTGCCCTTCCTGTTCGACCGCTTTTTCCGTGGCGCTGGGGCGCGCGCGTCCGAGAACGAGGGAGTGGGTCTTGGCCTGGCCCTGTCGCAATCGATCATCCATGCCCAGGGCGGGCATATCGAGGCCGCCAACGGGCCCGACGGCGGCGCGGTGTTCACGGTCAGGATTCCGCTGGCACCGCGTGAAACCAGTTCCTGAAGAAGAATTCAGTGTACGGAGCAGCACCCCGTCGATACACTGCGTCCCATCAAAGCTCGCCTGGGGAGGACCCTCAAATGGACTGTTGTTCTAGTCGATATCCAACACAAGGTTAAGCAGGCCACCCACATCCATTTTGTCGCTGGCTTGCATCGATCCATCGCAAGTCACGCAGCGGCAATCACGGGCGCCCCAGCCCGCCGCGCGCCACTCGCACGCGCCTGCCCCGGCAGGCACCATGCTGTTCCGCCATGATCGGCAGGACAGCGAAGGAGTCGGAAATGCGCAAGTTCCTCGCATCCACCACCCGGACCTCCGCGCTCACAGAGCGTCTGGTCTCCCCGTTCCTGCGCGCCCAGACGCAGTCGAACACCTCGACCACGAACTCGAAATCACTCGGCCAGGCCGGCCGCACGGACGCCCCGAGAACCGATCGGGAATACGCCGACGCGGCCATCCGGTTCTGCCGCACGCTCTGGTAAGACGCGTCCGCGATCCATACGCCAGTTGTACGCCACGGCACGCACGTGCCGTGTCCTGCCACATGCCAGCCACGGCTGCCATGTGGCGTCATGATTTCCACTTCCGTCGAGCATGTCCATCGAAGCCATCCAGAACATCAACCTTGAGTCGCTCCTCGACACCAGCATCAGCCTGGTTACCGCCTTCGTGCTTGGCGGGGTCATCGGCTATGAACGCCAGTACCGCCAGCGCACCGCCGGCCTGCGCACCAACGTGCTGGTCGCCGTGGGCGCGGCCATTTTCGTCGACATGGCCAACCGGCTGGCCGGCCACGACGGCGCGGTGCGCGTGGTGGCCTACGTGGTATCCGGCATCGGCTTTCTTGGTGCGGGCGTGATCATGCGCGAGGAAGGCAATGTGCGCGGCCTGAACACCGCTGCCACGCTGTGGGGCTCCGCCGCGGTCGGCGCCAGCGCGGGCGCGGACCTGATCATCGAGGCCGGCTTGGGCAGCATGTTCGTGCTGGCCGCCAACACGCTGCTGCGTCCCGTGGTCAATCGCATCAACCAGCAGCCAATCGACACGCCTGCGGTCGAGGTGACCAACACGGTCTACGTGATCACGCCACGCCATCGCCAGAAAGAGGCATTGCGGCTGCTGTCGGACATGCTGGAAGCCAGCAACCACCCCACGCGCGATCTGGTGGTTCACGCATTCGGCGCGAACGATATCGAGATCGAAGCCGTGCTCATGGCCACTTCGGTCGACGGCGACGAGCTGGATGCCGTGGTGGCGCGGCTTTCGGCATGTGAAGCGGTAAGCCAGGCGTTCTGGAGTCCGAGCACCACGGAATAGCGGCGCCCGAAGGCGCCGCCAGAGTGAGTCCCGCCCCGTTTAGCGATCGTTGCGGATCGGCCCGTACTCGACGGGCACCCATGTATAGCCGACCTGCTCGCGCCGCACATGTCCGATGCCCGGGAACGGCAGGTGCGCGCCGCCTACCCAGAGCTTGTCGCGGGCGGCGTCGGCCAGCACGCGGTTACGCGTAATCACGGCCTGATGGCTGTCGGTATCGAACTCGATCGCCACCTGCGGGCTGCGGAACTGCACCGCGTGGCTATGGATGACATCGCCCCACAGCAGCAGCTTTTCCTTGCCGGACGTGAACAGATAGCCGACATGCCCCGGCGTGTGGCCAAACTCGGGCACCGCGCGCACGCCGGGCACCAGTTCGTCACCAGCGCCGGCACTGGCACTAAACGTGCGGAACCGGCCAGCCGCCCGGTACGGCGCCACTGCGTCGCGTGCCATGGCAAACAGACCCTGCGCATCCTTGGGGGCTGCCGCAGCTTTCGACTCATCGAGCCAGTAGTCCGCGTCGGCCTTGTCGGCATAGACAGTGGCGGCGGGAAACACCGCCGTGCCATTGGACAGCAGACCACAGGCGTGATCAGCGTGCAGGTGGGTCAGCAGAATGGTGTCTACCTGTTCCGGCTCGTAGCCGGCGGCGTGCAGGTTCTCGCGAATGCGTCCCAGCGTCGGGCCGAAACATGCCGATGCGCCGGTATCGACCAGAATCAGATGGCTGCCGGTATTGACCAGATAGGCATTGACGGCGGTCTGCATGCCGGGCGTCGATTCGACGAACATGCGCGCGAGCAGCCGTTGCACCTCGCGCGCGCTGGTGTACTTGAGCACCTTCGGATCGAGATCGATATAGCCGTCGTACAGCGCGGTGACTTCGAACTGGCCGACCATCATGCGGTAGTAGCCGGGTACCTGCGTCTTCTTTTGCGCGTGCGCGGGTGCCTGCGCGCGCGCATCGGTCGGCATCGCGGGCAGGACCAGTGTCGCGGCCGCGAGCAGCGTGGCGGAAACCAGCGCCTGGAACACGCGCTTGCCGGAGCCCATTCCGGCACGAAGCGGAGCTGAATGCAGCTTCATGAGAGATTCCTTCTGAATGTAGATGTCGATGGAAACTGACGATGTCGCTGAACACGTGCCGGCGTGCTGCATCTGCGGCGACGCCGGCGCGGCGTAACGGCTATCTTAATCCACCCGGGATGCATCGGCTTGCATTCGAAGACACGCGGCCTACCATTGACTGGATAGGCACCCATGCGGGAGAGCAAGTCATGGAACTCAGCGCGGTGCCGGTATCCAAGCCGGCAGACACCAACTTCATCTTCGGACAGTCACATTTCATCAAGACCGTCGAGGATCTGCACGAGGCGCTCGTCGGCACGGTACCCGGCATCCGCTTCGGCATCGCCTTCTGCGAGGCATCGGGCAAACGGCTCGTGCGCTGGTCTGGCACCGACGAGGCGATGATCGACCTGGCCTGCCAGAACGCCACCGCGATCGCGGCCGGGCATACCTTCCTGATCTTTCTTGGGGATGGGTTCTTTCCCGTCAACGTGCTCGGCGCCGTACGCGCCGTGCCGGAGGTATGCCGCATTTACTGTGCCACCGCGAACCCGACTGAGGTCATCGTCGCGCAGACGGATCTTGGCCGGGCCGTGCTCGGCGTCGTCGATGGGGAGCCGCCGCTGGGCATCGAGACCGCCGCCGATATCGCCGACCGGAAGCAACTGCTGCGGCAGATTGGCTACAAGCTCTGAGTTGGTGGGAGCGATGGCGCCTATCGCGCGTATCGCTTGTATTTCCCGTATCGTCCATGAGGCACCGCCACAACCCCGGATCACCGAGGTCGTGGCCTGACGATGTACGCCGGCTACCGTTAGTCCGACTGATACTTCGGCGAACGCGGCCCGTACAGAATACCGGTGGGCTGACCCGCCGACAGCAACCGGTCGCTCGCGGCCCCAGCCACGCCGTAGCTGCGATCCACCGTGTGGTTGATCACCTGGGCAACGGCCGCGGCAATCAACGCGCCCACCAGTCCGCCACCGGCATTACCGGAGTCGTCGGTGGCCGCGGCGGCCGAACCGCTCCACAGCACGTCGCCGGTCTTCAGATCCACCAGCTTCGCGCTCGCGGCCACGCGCGTTACGCTGCTGAGCACCTGATACTTCGAACCGTACTCGCTCACGGTCACATATAGCGCGGCGTCGGCGCCGAAGATCTCGCGCAGCTTGGCCACCGGAACGGTGTGGATGTCACCCGGCACGGTCAACCCGTTCTGGCGGAACGTCTCGTCAACCAGCGCCACAGGCAGCACGTAGTAGCCCGACTCGGCCAGCGGCGCGGTGGACTGCGCCAGCATCGCGTAGGTCGCATTGATATCCGGCGACTCATTCAACGGCGGCAGCACCACAATCGAACGCGGCCGGCTGGCCTTGTACGCCGAATAGTCAATCTGCTTGGTCGGCACGGCACAGCCCGCGAACAGCGTCGCGGCACCAAGGCCAGCGATATAGGTCAGGATTCGACGCATCATTTGGCGCTCCCGGTGTTGGCGTCGGACTTCGCTTCCGCCGTGTCAGCCTTGGCCTTGGTGGAGGCATTGGTTGCGGCGCTGGTTGCGGCGTTGGTTGCCGCCCCTGCGCTCACATCCTTGCGCGCATCGGTCTTCACATTACGCATCAGGAAATCCATATAGGGCGTGGCTTCCGGGAACAGCGTCTTCTCGGTCTGGAACTCCTTCACCATCTGGTCACCCTTGCCCAGATTCAGATACAACATGCCAAGCTGGGCGTGATACCCCGGTGGCGCCGAGCCACCTTTCGCCTTCATCTTGTCCAGCCCGCTTTCCAGCGCCAGCACCTGCTCCTCCTTCGCGCCGTCCTTGAGGTACTGATAGACCTGGGTCTGATACCCCTCCCATTGATAGAGGGGCTTCGGCCCACTCGCACAACCAGCCAGCACGAGGCCGGCCGCCGACAAAAACGCTGCCTTGCGCAGCGTGACCATGCTCATCATTTTTTCTTCCCGTCGTACAAAGAACAGCGATTACTGCTGCGGCTTCCACGCGCCGGATTCGATGGCGTTGACCAGGTTGTTCACGGCCTCGCGCATGGCCAGATCCATCACCTTGCCATTGAGCGTGGAGTCATAGCTCGCCGTGCCGCCAAAGCCAATCACCTCCCGGTTCGACAACTTGTACTCGCCCGCGCCCTGCGTCGAGTACACGACCTCTGAGGTGCTGATGTTCACGATGTTCAGATTGACCTTGGCGTAGGCCACCTGCTCCTTGCCGCGGCCCAGAATGCCGAACAGCTGCACGTCGCCGACTTCCTTGCGGCCAAACTCGGTGATGTCGCCGGTCACGACATAGTCGGCGCCCTTGAGCTTCTGCGCCTGGTTCTTGATCGTCGCCTCGCGCTTCATCTCGTCCAGGTTCTCGCGCTCCAGCACATTGAATCGATTGGTCTGCTGGAGGTGGGTCACCAGACTTGTCTTCGCCTGGCCGCTCAGCCGATCGATGCCGTCCGAGAACACACCGCGCATATAGTTCGAGCGGTTATCGAACTTGCCCACGGCGATCGGCGTGCGCACGCCGTTGTAGGGGCGGCTGGCACTTTCCACCTTCTGCACGGCCACCGCCGTGGACGTCTCGGTCGCGCAGCCTGCTAGTCCCAGCGCCGCCACGAAGCCCATCGCGGCATAGGTCTTGAATCGAATCACCCAATTTCTCCTGTCTGACTACATTGCTGAAAGCGGCGAAAGCCGCCGGTATGAAAACTCAGTACTGGTACGCCATCTGCGTCCCGCCAGTGACGCGAGAGGTATGAATGGCGCCGGGCTTGTTGACGTCGAATTGCGAATATTGATTAGGAGAGACCCCTGCTGCGGAAGGACGCGTGATATCGACCTGCGGCAAGCCATTGGCGGTCTGTCCGACCGTCGGACGATGGGCGCCGGCATTCGGATCGGCCACGATCTGCGCCACGGCCTTTACCGGCACCCCCATTGCCATCCACACGCCCAGCGTGATCGCCGGCAATGCAAAACGCGCGGTGGCAGCGCGCGCCGTCGGCATTCCACGGCCGGCGTGACGGCCCTTGCCTCGATTGGCCGCACTTTCCTGCACAGCCACTAGCATTCCTTGCGCCGCGTTGAACACGAGGCGGTACAGATTGGTATTCATAACCCGGCGATTCCCGACGAAACGACAAACGGGGACGTTTGATCCCCAGATCAGGCTCCGTGCTTTGCGGAGGCATGTAGCCGACAGGCATGCCAGTCAAGCGCGGCCAGACCTGTGCGGTTTGAAGGCCAGCATATGAGCAGCGTCTATCCGCCGAAGGTTAAATTCGACAGATACTTGCTCTTGCGCAATTTGCAGTCAGGGGATGGGTCAACCAGAACGCGGAGCGTGGCTCGTGCGCGACGATTCTTTAATCGTAAAAAATTGAACGCGCGCAAATCATCAGTGCGCATTGATGCCGTAATGCTTCAGGGAAATAGAAATACTATGAGGAAAGCAGGCGAAAGGAAGGGACTGGCGGAGGGGCCTGCAACGCCATGCACGCTCTATGCACGGTGCAAGAATTTTCTTAAATCAATGTTCAACGATTTTTTGTTGCCTTGACCAAGCATTCAGACAATTTATCGAAGTGACGCAGCGCCGCCTGTGTCAGTTCGACCTGCTTGCGACGCGCGTCTTCGGTGTCCGCGAGTTCGATCCAGCCCTTCTCGCGCATCGACTTCAGCCGCGCGTGCAGCGTCGCGGGCGAGCCGAATTCGGCATGGCCGATCATGTCGCGCACGCACAGCGACTGGCCAGCCTGGCCGGCGCGTGCCACGAACTCCAGAATGCGCTGCTCCAGCGGGTCCAGCGTCGGGAGCGTGGGCAGTCCACGCACGGCGTCGGCAAGCTGCAGGAAGCGCAGGTAGATATCAGCGGGTCTGGTCATACGGACAGCATCGGCCGGGGCGCGGGACATTGACGGAGAGCGGATGCGTTATCATCCGCCGGCCCCCAATTTGGTACCGGTCGGATTCTACGTCAATGCCCCACCTCCGTCTGCAGTTCGCCATGGTCCTGGCGACGATCGTCATGTTCGCGCTGACGCTGGCGGCCAACGACTGGTTGTTCCCGCAACTGGAACTGATTCCCGGCATCAACTGGATCTACCTGCCTGCGGGCGTGCGGCTGGTCGCGACACTGCTGTTCGGCGGGGCCGGCGCAGTGGGCCTGCTGATCGTTTCCTGGCTCGTCTGCTTTCTGTACCTGTTTCCGGACGACTTCAGCCGCGCGTTCATGGGCGGCATCCTGGCGACTGTCGCGCCCTATCTCGTGTACAAGCTGGCGCAGCACTGGTTTGGGCTGCGGGCGTCACTGGCCAACCTGACGCCGAAACGCCTGCTGGCCTGCATCGTGGCGTACTCGGTGGCCAGCCCGCTGCTGCATCACATCTGGTTCTATCTGCACGACGGTGCGGACCACGTCGTGCAGAGCTTCTTCGTCATGTTTATCGGTGACCTGTCTGGCACGCTGATCGTGATCTACACGATCAAGGGCTTGCTCGCGCTCATGCCGCGCCGCCCGAGAGCAGACGCCCGATGTACCTTCCCAGAGCAATCTGCAGGACATCGGAATTGATACCGTCTGTGCCGCCGAGTAGCGGCACGATCACCAGTTTCGTCCCGTCCTTCGTGAAGACGCGCAGCCGCTTGGGCAGATCGGCCGGCTGCAGGATCACGTCCTCTCCCACAACGCCAGCGAAACCAAACGCACTTCGATAGTCATCGGAATGCTGATGGCCAAAGCAAACGATGATCTTCGGCGCCATGTGCCGCGCGAGCCTCGTGACGAACTCGAAGCGTCCGCCCTGCCGGCATAGCGCCGCATAGCGCGGGAGCGTGCGTGGCACGGCGAGCGTATCGTGCGGCGAGCGTCCGGATGCCGAATCCACGGTCCGGACCAATGCCGGGTAGAGGCTCAGCCAGAATTCGTTACCTGCCGGCCCGTACAACCGCTCCTGGAAATACTCCTTCCAGTCCGGCGCGCCAGGATCGGTGGCAAGAGTGTGCACGGCGGTCAGAATCCGCGCGATTTTCTGATGACTCTGCCATTTCGGCATTTCGTCCTGATTGCGCTGACGAAAATCCGCATTCCAGACGACGGGCATCTGCAACGGCTCTGGCGATGCGGCGATTGGCGAGCCCGCCAGACGTGAGGTTGCCTCGCACAGCCAGACTGGCGATTCAGGATTGCCCTGCATTCCGGCATATGAAGCCAGAAAAGCGTCCAGACCCGGCTTGCGATCGCAGGCGGACACACCCGCCCCATCCGCTTGCGCCGCCGGGGTTGCGCCTATGAACGCGGGATACCCGCCCCAACTCGAACAGCCTTCCACTGCATGACCCCCAGACTCTCTGCCGTACCCGTTTTAATCGTTATAAAAAGTATAACAATCAGATCTGCACGGCGTCTTATGTAGTTGGTACTTCATACAGAATGTCGGTCGCCTGCAACAGGTGGGCTGTCATCAAGGTGTATTCTCTCGGCCATGCCGGCGCCCGATGAAAACAGAAGATCCTGACCCAGCCCCCGTACGAACACCCATGATCACACGGCCTCAACTGCACTGGTTCCGGATGCTGTTCGTCCTGCGCGGGTCCGTGCTGCCGACAATCGCGCCGCAACTGCTCGGCGTTACGCTGTTCTCCGCGCTCATTACCGCGTTTCACGGGCGGATCTGGGACTGGAAGGTATCGCTGAATTTCGTCCCGTTCTCGCTGATCGGGCTGACGCTGGCCATCTTCCTGGGCTTTCGCAACAGCACCAGCTATGCGCGCTACTGGGAAGGACGGACGCTCTGGGGCAGCGTGCTGATCGAGTCGCGGTCGCTTGTGCGGCAGGCGCTGACGCTGACGTCGGACCCCGATGCCGCCCGGCAAATCGCCCACCGGCTCTGCGTCTTCGTGCACACGTTGCGCCACCAGTTACGTGGCACGGACCCGGCGGCCGATATCGCGCCGTTCGTCGATACCGCCACCAGCCAGCGCATGCGCGACGCCCGGTTCAAACCCGCCATCGCCTTGCTGATCGCCGGCGAATGGCTGGGCGAGCAGCTACGCCTGGGAAAGCTGTCGCCGTCGCTGGCGTTGCCGATGGAAAACGCGCTGAGCCATCTGGGCAGCGCGCTGGGCGGATGCGAGCGCCTTGCCAGCACGCCGATTCCGTTCACCTACTCCGTCATCATCCACCGCTGCATCTATCTCTATTGCGTGCTGCTGCCGTTCGGGCTGCTCGACACGATCGGCCTGATGACGCCAGTGATCGTCTGCTTCATCGCCTATACGTTCTTCGCGCTGGAAGCGCTCAGCGCGGAGATAGAGGAGCCCTTCGGCGAAGAGCCCAACGACCTGGCGCTGGCCACCATGTCCTACATGATCGAATCGACCGTGCTGGAGATGGTGGGCGAGCAGCCGCTTAGCCCCCGGCCGGTCAGTGACGGCTATATCCAGACCTAGACCGGGGAATCACCTCGCATCAGCGCGCGTCCTTCGGCTTGTCGCCCTTGGGCCAGTCGTTCGCACGCGCGGCGTAGTCCGGGCGCGGCTGCGCCGTGAAGTATGCCGACACGTCGAGCGCATCCTGCGCCGACAGCGTGCCACCCTGGCCTAGCGGCATGTTGTGCTTGACGAAGGCCGCAGCCGTGTACATCCGCGCCATGCCCGCGCCGATATTGAACGAGTCCTTGCCCCAGACCGGCGGGAACACGTAGCCGCCCTGAGGATTCTTCATGCCCTGGCCGTCGGCGCCGTGGCACGACGCGCACTGCGCCGCGTAGACGGCCTTGCCGTGCTCGCGATTCGGCACGAGCGCGGTGTCGATCTTCTCGAAGCCACGGCCGGTGACGTTGGTGCCGACCGGTACGCCGGAGGAGAGCCACTTCATATAGGCCATGATCGCGTTCATCTCGGCGGAGTCGAACGCCAGCGGCTTGCCGTTCATCGAACGCTGGAAGCAGTCGTTGACGCGCTCCTGCAGCGAGATCAGTTTGCCGCTGCGCGAGCGGTATTCGGGGAACGCGCCCGACAGCCCCACCCAAGGCGAGGCATAGGCCGTCGTGCCGCCGTTCAGGTGGCAGTTCGTGCAGTTCAGCCCGTTGCCGACGTTCTTTGGCAACTGCTTGTGGGTATCGGTGAGCAACTGCTTGCCACGGCGGACAGCATCGCCGACCGGCCCGGTTGGAATCGACGCCTCATCGGGAACGACCAGGGGCACGGTCTTCTCCGCATGCGATACGAACGGCGCGCATGTCGCCATGGCGACAAACGCCAGAACACCCAGTTTTGTCCGGTTCACTTTGTTCTCCTTGGTTTATATGTGAACGATTTGTTGGCTTGCCTACCCTCAGACTGCAAGCACGACCTTGACCACCATGCCAATGGCGATCAGTCCGGCGACCACAGCGAAGCCCTGCTGCAGCCGCTGACCACTCAGGCGGCTGGCGAAGAGCCTGCCGACGAGCATCCCGAGCATCGCGCCCGCCGCGAACGGCGCGGCGACATGCCAGTTCATATTGCCGGCCAGCGCGGTGGACACCACGCCCGAAGCGGACACCAGCGTGATCACGGCCAGCGACGTGGCCACGATCGTCTTGACCGGCGCATTGGTCGCACGGCGCAGCGCGGGAACGATCACGAAACCGCCACCTACGCCCAGCAGACCGGAGAGAAAGCCCGCGCCGATACCCGACGCCGCCAGCGCGCGTGTGCAAGATGCCGTCCAGACGAAGCGACCCGTCGCGTCATCGAGTTGGCAGGGTGGTAGTGGTCCCTGCGGCAGCATGGCGGTTGAGGCCGCTGAGGCCACTGATTGCGGCGCGCGGCTCTGCCTGAACATGCGCACGGCCACCCAGCCCAGCACGATCGCGAACAACACGGTCAGCGGGCCGTTCGGCACCCGGTGCGCGAGCCATAGCCCGACGGGCGAGGCCAGCACGCCGCTTGCCGCCATCATGGCGGCTGCCCGATAGCGCACGATACCCGCGCGGAGCCCGATCAACGCGCCGACCGCAGCCGACACGCCAACCGCCAGCAGCGCGATCGGGCCGGCTTCGGCCATGCGTAGATGCAGACCGAATACCAGCAGTGGCACGGCAAGAATGGCGCCACCAGCGCCGGTCAGCGCCAGGATCAGGCCCACGATGGCGCCCAGAGAGGCGCCCACGGCATAGATCGATTCCATCAGGACAAACGCTGGGGGGGCGAGCGTAAGAATTTTTGTAAGGCGCCAATCATTACAAATTCCGTGCCACCTACGCGCGCGGCCGGGAACCCCCATGGAACAAGGGCTCGGCACGGAATGCGCGGACTGCGAAAGCGGCATCGGCGCTGCCAGCGCGCGGCAGTGCTGCCATGATGGCAGCACGTGGCAGCGGATTGGCAGTGGGGGGAACCCCGAACGACGCCTATTCGATGCCCAGGGCCTTGAGCCGGCGATAGAGGGTGCGTTCGCTCATGCCGAGCGATTGGGCAAGCGCGCGGCGCGTGCCGGTGAAGTGGCTTGCGTGGAAACGCAGCGCCTCGTCGTCATCCTGCCGTGGCACCTGCGTGCGATACGCGGACGGCGGCACGAAGCGGACCGAAGACACACGGGCCTCGCCCATTCCCGGCGGCAGATCCTTCACGCGGATCACACCGTCGTCAGCATAGAGACGGGCGCGCTCGAGCACGTTGCGCAGTTCGCGAATATTGCCCGGCCAGTGGTGGGCGCGCATGCGCGCGAGCGCCTCGGGACTCAGCCGCAGCGGGTCCTTGGTCCGATTGCCGCGCGCCAGAATCGACTCGGCCAGCAGCGCGATATCGTCCAGGCGGTCTCGCAGCGACGGCAGATGGATCGGGAATGCCGCGATCCGGAAGTACAGATCCTGGCGAAACAGCCCCTGCGCCACCATCTGCTCGAGCGGCTTGTGCGTGGCGGCAACCAGCCGGAAGTTCGACTGCAGCGTCTCGACGCCACCCACGCGCCGGTAAGTACCCGACTCGATCAGGCGCAGCAGCTTGACCTGCATCGCCAGCGGCACATCGCCCATTTCGTCGAGGAATAGCGTGCCGCCCTCGGCCGTCTCGACCAGCCCCGGCTTGCGCGCCTGCGCCCCGGTGAACGCGCCCTTCTCGTAGCCGAACAGTTCACTCTCGAACAGGGTCTCCGTCAGGCCCGAGCAATCGACCACGACGAACGGCCCGCTGGCGCGGTCGCTGGCCTCGTGCACGGCGCGCGCGAACATCTCCTTGCCAGTGCCCGATTCACCGAGCAGCAGCACCGGTAACGACGACGGCGCCACGCGCTGCACGGCCTCCAGCGCGTGATTGAAGGCCTCCGAGCGCCCCACCAGCCCTTCCGCGCTCGGCCGCGCCGATGCGCTTCGCACGGTGTTCAGGCGCTCGACGTAAGCCACCACCTGGTGGTTGTCGTCGAGGATCGGGCGCAGTTCCACGTTCACATGCTCGGGGCCACGCGGGGTGTGATGGATGTGAAGGACGCGATCCGGCCCACGGGTCTCGAACGCCTTGCGCATCGGACAGTGTTCGCCGGCCTGATCGCACGGCACGTCATAGCCGTGCGAGACGCGGTAGCAGGGTTGGCCCAGATAGGGGCGCTCCACCGCGCCAAACTGGCGGCGGTAGGCCGTATTGGCAGCGAGGATGCGGTAGTCGGTATCCAGCACGATCGTCGGCTGGCTTTCCTGTTCCAGGTAGGACAACAGTCCCTGGAGTGTGGTGGGGCGATCCATAGGGGCGGGGGACGGGGGCGGGTAAAACAAGGGCGCCATTCTGCCAAGTTCTGCCAACACTGCCAAGTTGGCAGTGACCCGAGGTGCCTGACAGTCCACGCTCCGCACGCGCAGGAAGCGAAATCCCTTGGAAATCATCGCCTTGTGGCGCACAGGCAGCATGGCACGGGTTTTGAGTCATTGCCCCGATCAAAAAACGGAAACGCCGACACATATGACAACACAGATGGTCATCGAAGCCTTCTTCGACCCCGATACGTGGACCCTGAGCTACCTCGTACTCGACCGCGAGAGCCAGCAGTGCGCGCTGATCGACAGCGTGCTCGACTACGACCCGAAATCCGGCCGTACCGGAACCGCCAGCGCCGACCGCATGATCGACCGCGTAAAGACGCTCGGCGCCAGCGTGCAGTGGGTTCTGGAAACCCACGTCCATGCCGACCATCTGTCCGCCGCGCCCTACCTCAAGGCCAGGCTCGGCGGCCAGATCGCCATCGGCAGCCATATCACCACGGTGCAGAAGGTATTTGGCACGCTGTTCAACAGCGGCCCGGAGTTCGCGCATGACGGCAGCCAGTTCGACCGCCTGCTGCAGGACGGCGACACGCTCTCGATCGGCAGCCTGCAGGTGCGCGCGATGCACACCCCCGGCCACACACCGGCCTGCATGACGTACGTGATCAGCAACGGCAAGGACACCGCCGCATTCGTTGGCGACACGCTCTTCATGCCCGACTACGGCACCGCCCGCTGCGATTTCCCCGGCGGCGATGCGCGCACGCTCTACCGCTCCATCAACAAGGTGCTGAGCCTGCCCGCCGATACGCGCCTGTACATGTGCCACGACTACCAGCCCGGCGGCCGCGAGCTGCTGTTCATGTCCACGGTGGCGGACGAGCGCGCCAGCAACATCCATGTGCGCGATGGCGTGAGCGAGGACGAGTTCGTCGCGATGCGACAGGCCCGCGACGCCACGCTGTCCATGCCCACGCTGATCCTGCCGTCGGTGCAGGTCAATATGCGCGCCGGAGAAATGCCGCCGCCGGAAGCCAACGGCACGCGCTATCTGAAGATCCCGATCAACGCGCTTTGAGTCTTCGCCCCAGATTCGACAAGGAAAAAACATGCAATCGCGCCCCCTGCCCCTCGACCCCAAAACACCCCTCGCGCAGGCCGATGCCAGCCACGCCGTCGTCATCATCGGCGGCGGCGCCGCGGGCATTGCCGTGGCATCCAGCCTGCTGGCACGCAAGCCCGGCCTCGACATCGCCATCATCGACCCGGCCGACATCCACTATTACCAGCCGGGCTGGACACTGGTGGGCGGCGGCGTGTTCGAACCCGCGCATACCGCGCGCACGATGGCTTCGGTCCTGCCGCGCGGCGTGTCGTGGATCAAGGCCACTGTCACGGGATTTGAACCGGAAGCCAACGCGGTGATGCTGGAAGGCAACCGCGTGGTCAAGTACGAGCATCTGGTGGTTTGCCCCGGCCTGAAGCTGGACTGGGATGGCATCGAAGGCCTGCCGCAGGCGCTCGGCCGCAACGGCGTCACGTCCAACTATCGCTATGACCTGGCGCCATATACCTGGAAGCTCGTGCAGGAACTCGTGCGCAAGCAGGGCGGCAAGGCACTGTTCTCTCAACCCCCGATGCCGATCAAGTGCGCGGGCGCGCCGCAAAAGGCCATGTACCTCTCGGCCGATGCGTGGCGCCGTGCCGGCGTGCTCGATCGCGTGGACATCCAGTTCTGCAACGCGGGCAATGTGCTGTTCGGCGTGGCGGACTACGTGCCCGC
Organism: Cupriavidus sp. SHE; assembly: GCF_000812445.1. Classification (NCBI taxonomy): domain Bacteria; kingdom Pseudomonadati; phylum Pseudomonadota; class Betaproteobacteria; order Burkholderiales; family Burkholderiaceae; genus Cupriavidus; species Cupriavidus sp. SHE. Next base: position 210,939 of record NZ_JWMB01000009.1, read on the forward strand.
GCTGATGGAGTACGTCGAACGCTATGCCATTGACCTGAACTTCGGCGAAACGCTGGTTGCCGTCGACGGCCCGGCACGTTGCGCCACATTCCGCCGCGCCAACGCCGATGGCACGACGGCACTGGTGACGCGCGAGTTCGACATGCTGCATGCCGTACCGCCGCAGAAGGCGCCTGACTTCATCCGTTCGAGCCCACTGGCCGACGCCGCAGGCTGGATCGACGTGGACCCCGCCACGCTGCGCCATACGCGCTTCGGCAATATTTTCGGTCTCGGCGACGCCGGCAACACGACCAATGCGAAGACGGCCGCCGCCGCCCGCAAGCAGGCGCCAGTGGTGGCGCACAACGTGCTGGCCGAGCGCGGCGCGGCACGGGGTGAAGCGCGCTATGACGGCTATGGTTCGTGCCCGCTCACCGTCGAACGCGGCAAGATCGTGCTGGCCGAGTTCACGTACGGCGGCAAGGTCGCGCCGACATTCCCGAGCTGGTTCATCGAAGGCAAGCGGCCCTCACGCATGGCATGGTGGCTCAAGGAGCGGATCCTGCCGCCGCTTTACTGGCGCGGGATGCTCAAGGGCCGCGAATGGCTCGCGAATCCCGAACTTCAGGGTCGCTAAGCCAGGCACGGCCTTCCTGTAGTAAAAAGGCGGGATCGTGCGCGTCCGCGCACGCCATCGACCAATGCCATGGCAACGCGCGCTCCCGCCAGCACCCTGCGACAGATCCCGTCCGGCATCTGGATGCTTGGATGCGTCAGCCTGCTGATGGATATCTCCTCGGAGATCATCCACAGCCTGTTGCCCGTCTTCATGGTCACCACGCTCGGCGCCAGTGCGCTGGCCGTGGGGCTGATCGAAGGCGCGGCCGAAGCCACCGCCCTGATCGTCAAGGTCTTCTCGGGCGTCCTCAGTGACTATCTCGGCAAGCGCAAGGCGCTGGCCGTGCTCGGCTATGGGCTCGGCGCGCTGTCCAAGCCGCTCTTCGCGGTAGCGCCCGGCGTCGGCACGATACTGGCGGCACGCCTGTCCGACCGCATCGGCAAGGGCATTCGTGGCGCGCCGCGCGATGCGCTGGTGGCCGATATCGCCCCCGCCCATCTACGCGGCGCGGCGTTCGGGCTGCGGCAGGCACTCGACACGGTTGGCGCATTCCTCGGCCCGCTGATCGCGATCGGACTGATGATGCTCTGGGCGAACGACTTCCGCGCCATCTTCTGGGTGGCAGTGGTGCCCGGCGTGCTGTCCGTTGCCTTGCTCGCATTCGGCGTGAAGGAACCGCAAACCCACACCGGGGACAAGCGTGTGAATCCGATCCGGCGCGCCAACCTGGCGCGGCTCGGTCCGGCCTATTGGGGCGTGGTTGCCGTGGGCACGGCCTTCGCACTGGCCCGATTCAGCGAGGCATTCCTGATCCTGCGCGTCCAGCAGGAAGGGCTGCCGCTGTTCATGGCGCCGCTGGTGCTGGTAACGATGAACGCAGTCTTCGCCGCCACGGCCTATCCGTTCGGCAAGCTCGCGGACAACTGCAGCCATGACAAGCTCCTGGTGGCTGGCCTTGCCGTGCTGATCGTCGCGGATACGGTGCTCGCACTCGGCTCGCACTGGAGCATCGCACTGGCCGGGGTCGCGCTGTGGGGCCTGCATATGGGCATGACCCAGGGATTGCTGGCCACGATGGTCGCCGATGCCGCGCCTGCGGATCTGCGTGGCACTGCATTCGGCGTTTTCAATCTGGCCAGCGGGGTGGCGTTACTGGTAGCCAGCGTCATGGCCGGCTGGCTGTGGGACCGGCACGGCGCCGCCGCCACGTTCCACGCCGGCGCGGGCTTCTGCGTGCTGACCATCGCACTGCTGATCCACCGGCTTCGCAACCGCCCCGCCTCCGGCGCGGCCACCCGCTGAGCTTCGTTGAAGTTCGCTGAGCGCCTGGCGACGGCAACCTTCCTGTTCGTGTTGCACAACTTACGGATTGTCACGACTCCGACGTCAACGGCGACCGCTTGCGTGCCGTTTTTTCCGGTAAGCACGACGCATTGTCGGGCTAACAATCTCCCAGGAGTTGACATCATGAAGAAGCTGTTCGCTGCTCTCGCATCCGTCGCTTTCGTCGGTACCGTTTTCGCGCAGACCGGCGCACCGGCTGCCGCCTCGGCCACCCCGTCGAAGTCGGAACCGGCGCAGGCTCAAGCCAGCGCCCACAAGGACAAGGCCGACGTTCATACCGGCGCGCACAAGTCCACCGCCAAGGGCACGCATCACAAGGCCAAGGCCACGACCGACATGGCGAAGTCCACTGACACCACCGGCGCGACGGCCGGCGCTGCCAAGACCGCTGCTCCGGACAACTCCAAGAAGCAGTAAGCCCCGGCATCGAGTTATCGGGGGGTTCACCGCCACGGTCAAGGCGAATGCCGTGGCGGCGACGCTCGAACCATGGGCTCTTGCGGAGAGCGCAAGCGAGAGGAAGGTCTCCGCGCTTGCCTCTCCGCTTTGTCATCCGGTCATCCGATCATCTGTGCGACCATGACGGCATGTCTCCACGACTTGGAAGCCATTTCAAAATGAAGCGAAGCGGTTCGGGCTAGACGCGGGGCCGCAGACAGTACAAGTAGTACGGCAAGGCCCCGCAACGACGCCAGAATCTTTTTGAAATGACTTCTTAGCCCCGGGATCAGCATGCTCACCGTACACGCCATCCATCTGCTGCACGAAGCCGCCTTCGGCACGCTTGCCACGCAATCGTCCGTCCTGGCCGGCTATCCCTACGCCACCGTGGTGCCCTATGTCACGGACCACGCGCATCAACCGGTCATCTGCATCAGCGCCCTGGCCGAACACACGAAGAACCTGCTCGCGGATACACGGATGAGCCTGTCTGTGCTGCAGCCGGAAGCCACGGATGTGCAGGCCGCCAGCCGACTGACGATCGTCGGAGACGCGGAACGCTTCGAGCCGGACACTGCCCTGCGCGACCGCTACCTGCGCTATGAGCCCGGCGCCGAACGTCTGCTGGCGCTCGATTTCGCGTTCTTCCGGCTGAAGCCGCTCAAGGTACGGTTCATCGTCGGCGTCGGCAGGATGGGTTGGGTGGAACAAGCCGATCTGGACGCTGTGCCCACGCTCCCCGCGCAAGAAGAAGCCGATCTCGTGAGCAGAATGTCCCGCCTGGTGCCCGAGAGCGTGCGCGTGCTCGGCATCGATCCGCTTGGCGTCGACGTCGAGATCAATGGACGCCGCCACCGACATCGTCTTGCCGGCACGGCGCCGATCGACGAAGCCATCCAGGCCGCCGCGCAGGAGATCACGGCGGCGCGGCGATGATGGCTTGACCGGCCGGCACTGCCCGCGCAAACGTGCTGACGCGCGATATGCAGCAGCACGCACCCGCCCGTCGCCGGCTTGGACTTTTCGCGTGAGGTGCCCTATCACATACCAGTGATGGGGACCAAAGCGACCATCGTGCGGAGCAGCATTCCCCGCGCGGCGCGCCCGACCTTACCCTTTGGGGAAATTGCCGGCATCCGGATCTCATCCCATAGTCGTGCAGGTACGCTGACAACTACTGCGGCCAGACCATGATCCACCATTGGATGCAACGCTTGGCGCCCACCATCGGCGCCGCCCTGCTCGCCGGCATGGCCCTCGTGGCAACCGGCGTCATGGCCCAGGAAAAGCCCGCCCCCGCTCCCGCGCCGTTCAAGGCCGAGGAGATCGAGGCACTGGTCGCACCGATCGCGCTCTATCCCGATACCGTGCTGTCGCAGGTGCTGATGGCGTCGACCTATCCGCTGGAGATCGTCTTTGCCGCCCGCTGGGTGAAATCGCACCCCGGCGAGAAAGGCGATGCCGCGGTCAAGGCCGTGCAGAACGAATCGTGGGACGTCAGCGTCAAGTCGCTGGTGGCATTCCCGCAGATCCTCGAACCGATGTACGACAAGCTCGACTGGACCCAGAAGCTCGGTGACGCATTCCTGGCCCAGGAGAGGGATGTGCTCGCAGCGGTACAGCGGCTGCGCGCGCGTGCCCGCGATGCCGGCAACCTGCAATCGAACGAGCAGCAACGCGTGATCGTCGAGCCGGCGACAACGTCGGGCGCGGTGTCGCAGACCATCGTGCGGATCGAGCCAGCCAACCCGGAGGTGATCTACGTGCCCGCCTACGACCCGGCGGTGGTCTATGGCGGCTGGGCCTATCCCGCCTACCCCTATTACTACTGGCCACCCTACCCGGCGTACTACCCGGGCTACGCGTTTGGCAGCGGCCTGGCATTCGGGTTCGGCCTCGCCGCCGCGGCAGCCATCTTCGGTGACTGCAACTGGGGCGGCGGCGACGTCCACGTCGACCACCACAAGGCCACCAATATCGACCGCAATTTCGATCGCAATGGTGGGCAAGGTGGCCAGGGCAGCAGTCGATGGGAGCACAGCGTCGATCATCGCAAGGGTGTTGCCTATCGCGACAACGCCACGCGCGAACGTTTCGGCCGCGAGCAGGCTGGCGCCGCCGACCGGCGCGCCAACTACCGTGGCCGCGATCCGGGCGCCGGCAATCGCGCCGGGGTGTCCGACCGCATGGCCGGCGGCAACCCGTCAGCCTCGGACCGCATGAACGGGGGCAACCGTCCGGGCACGTCCGACCGCCCCGCGACGGCGGATCGCGCGGCGGCCGGCAACCGGGCCGGCACCGCCGACCGCGCACAGGCCGCCGACCGCTACAGCGCGGGATTCGGCGGGCGGGACAACGGCTTCCAGGGCGTCGGCAACGGCGCCGGCACGCAGAACAACACCAATCGCGGCAGTTCCAGCATGCAGTCCTCGGGCTTCAATCGCGGCGGTGGCGGATATTCGGGCGGCGCGCGCGGCGGTGGCGGCGGTTTCGGTGGCGGCCGCGGCGGCGGTGGACGTCGATAAGCGGAGGCAACCATGACACTGACGACGCCAATCCGCGCAACACTTCGCCGCACCCTGTGCACGCTGCTGCTGGGTGCAGCCGCGAGCCTGACACCCGCGGCGCACGCCAACGAGGTCTTCGCCACGCCCGAGGCCGCGATGACCGCCTTCGGCAACGCCGTCATCAACGACGACGAGCCGACGCTGCAGAAACTGTTCGGCGGCAAGTTCCGCGACATCATTCCGCCGGTGGGCGCCGAGGTCCGCAGCAAGTTCCTGACAGCCTGGGGCAAGTCCCACGCTGTCGATCAGAAAGAGAATCGCGCCTATATCGACGTGGGAGACGACGGCTGGACCTTCCCCATTCCGCTGGTGAAGGGCAGCAAGGGCTGGCAGTTCGACACGCTGGCCGGCGTGGAGGAAATGCGGGTGCGCAGGGTGGGCCGCAACGAGCTGGCCGTCATCCAGACCATGCTGGCGATCACCGACGCACAGGCCGAATACGCGCTGACGCCGCACGACGGCAGCAAGACGCTGGTGTACGCATCGAAGCTGTCGAGCACGCCCGGCAAGCAGGACGGCCTCTACTGGGCCTCCGCGCCCGGCGAGCCACAGAGCCCGCTAGGCGCAGCGTTTCGCGGCGCGGGAACGAGCCATGCCAGCAAGGATGGCTATTACGGATATCACTACAAGCTGCTGGACGCGCAAGGCCCCAACGCCCCGGGCGGGGCCTACAGCTACCTGGTCAACGGCAATCTGTTCGGCGGTTTTGCCGTGCTGGCATGGCCGGCGCGCTATCAGGACACCGGCGTCATGAGCTTCATGGTCAGCCACGACGGCCAGGTCTACGAGCGTGACCTTGGCGCCGACAGCGCGGTCAAGGCCAAGGAGATCCGGACCTTCGATCCGGGGGCGGGATGGCGGAAGGTGGCGCCGTAGCAGGGTCGTAGGGTCGCAGCGTCACCTTCCGCTTCTCCGAATCACTCCTTCGGAATACCCGCGATTTCCGCGGCCTTCGTCCAGCGCTGGATTTCGTCGAGCTGGTATTTCCGCAGCACCTCCGACCCACCCGCGAAGATCTGGCCGTTCGTACGGCCCACGAACTCCGCCGCTTCCTTGCTGCTGATGATCTCGACCGTGGCGTCGCTGAGCTTCTTGACGATCGCCGGCGGCGTCTTCGCCGGCGCGAACAGCGCCACCCAGCTCACCATGTAGTAGTCCTTGTAGCCGAGTTCCTGCAGCGTCGGCACATTGGGCTCCAGCGGCAGCCGCTTGTCGCCGCCCACGGCGATGATGCGCGTCTTGCCGGCCTGCGACAGTGCGGAAGCGGCAAGGTAGTCCGACATCGCGAAGTCCACCTGGCCACCGGCGAGATCTGCGACAGCCGGGGCAGCGCCCTTGTACGGAATGGCCACGGCAGTGATACCGGCCTGCTTCATGAACAGCTCGGTGGCGATCTGGTACGACGCGGAACCCGAGCCATAGCTGAGCTTGCCGGGCTTCGCCTTGGCAGCGGCCACCAGATCGGCCACGGTCTTGTAGGGCGAATCGGCGCGCACCGACAGGATCATCGCCCCATAGTAAAGCCGCGCCACGGGCGCGAAATCGCGTACCGGGTCATAGGGCAGCGTCTTGAACTGGACCACGTTGGTCGCCATCGGCGAATTGCTCGCCACGAACAACGTGTAGCCATCCGGGTCCGCCTTCGCCACCGTCTGCGCGGCGATGAAGCTGTTGGCACCCGGGCGATTTTCCACCACGAAAGGCTGGCCGAAGCGCGCCTCGAGTTTCTGGGCCAGGAACCGCGCGCTGCTGTCCGAGCCCGTGCCAGGCGGGAACGACACCACGATCTTGACGGGCTTTCTGGGGTAATTGTTCGCGTTGGCGTGCGCCAGCCCGGAGACCCCGAGCGTGGCAATCAGACAGGCGAGAAGCAAACGCCGCATATCTACAGTCTCCTTCTTCGGGGTGATACGTGCCACCCGCTTTCATCATGAAAGAAGAAGCGTAAGGGAAGCGTGCTGCATGTCGCAATGCACATGGAGGCATATTCGTTATGCGCACGTCGGCATGGCACACCGCCACGCTGCACTGCCGCATGAGCGGTGAATTTCCGTTATCTCACGGCTGCGATAGGCGCGTCTGGAAGGCCACTGCTAACCTCGGCTCACACTCAAAAATCGCAAGGAGACAGAGTTGGAGATAGCCAGCAAGGTCGTGATACGGCCAGCCGATCCCGACGACGCACTGACGCCGCTGCGCCAGGAAGTCCGCGCATTCCTGGCGGAGACCCTCGGCAACCGGCCCCCCCAACTGCGCGCCAAGAGCTGGTCTGGCTACGATCCCGAATTCAGCCGCGCGCTGGGTGCGCGTGGCTGGATCGGCATGACTTGGCCCAAGTCTTACGGCGGCGGTGAACGCTCGATGCTAGAGCGCTACGTGGTGCTCGAGGAACTGCTCGCGGCAGGCGCGCCCGTTGGCGGCCACTGGGTTGCCGAGCGCCAGAGCGGCCCGCTGCTGATGCGTTACGCGGACAAGAGCGTGGCGGCGGACATCGTGCCGCGCATCACGCGCGGCGAAGTGCGCTTCTGCATCGGCATGAGCGAGCCGGACTCCGGTTCCGACCTGGCGTCGATCCGCACACGTGGCGATCGCGTGGATGGCGGATGGGTCATCAACGGCACCAAGCTCTGGACCTCCAACGCGCATCATTCGCAATACATGATCGCGCTGGTGCGCACCGACCGTGGCGCGGATGACAAGCACAAGGGCTTGTCGCAGTTCCTGGTCGACATGACGTCGAGTGGCCTGCAGGTGCGCCCGATCAAGAACCTCGCGGGTCACGAGGGCTTCAACGAGGTCGTGTTCGACAACGTCTTCGTGCCGGACCGGATGCTGATCGGCACCGAGGGCGATGGCTGGGCCCAGGTCACCGCCGAACTCACATTCGAGCGCAGTGGCCCCGAACGCTATCTGAGCAGCTACGCGCTGCTGGCCGAGATGGTGGATGCGGCGGACGCGACCGACTCGCGTCAGGCGGTGGAAATCGGCTACCTCGTCGCGGAACTGAGCAATCTGCGCCAGATGTCTCGCGGCATCGCGGCCATGCTCAATCGTGGCGAGAATCCGCAACTGGCCGCTGCCAACGTCAAGGACATGGGCGCGCTGTTCGAACAGCGCATCCCTGAGGTGGCCCACGCGCTGTTCGGCAATGAACTGCGCCGCACCGGCTCCCCGTTCGTCGCGACGCAAGCCTACCTGACCCAGAGTGTGCCCTCGTTCTCCCTGCGGGGCGGCACGCGTGAAATTCTGCGGGGAATCATTGCGCGAGGGCTGGGAATCCGATGAACGAACTCGAACAAATGCTGACCGACAGCGCGGAGCGCCTGTTCGGCAACGAGGTCACGCTCGAACAGTCCGAAGCGATGGAGCGCGGCGAGTTTCCGCAATCACTCTGGAATGCCGTGGACAAGAGCGGTCTGGTGCACGTGCTTGCCAGCGAGGAAGCCGGTGGCGCCAACGCGAGCTGGACGGAAGCGCTGCCGGTGATGCTGGCCGCCGGCCGCACGGTCACGCCGCTGCCGTTCGTCGATGCCGCAACGGCCACGTGGCTGCTGAGCCGTCTTGGCATCGAAGCGCCGCAGGGCCTGCTGGCCCTTGCCGATCTGTCCACGGCCCCGACCGCGAGCCAGGATGGCGACACCTGGCGGCTGAGCGCGGAAGTGGAAGTCCCCTGGGGCCGACACGCGCAACACGTGCTGGTGCGCGCCGCCAACGCCTGGCTGTTGCTGCCGACCGAGCACGCTTCGGTACGCGAGGATGCCAACATCGCTGGCGAACCGCGTGACAGGCTCACATTCGTCGACGCCGTGGCAACAGCCGCGTCGACGCGGCAGCCGCTGGAGGGATGCGACGATCCGGCCGCGCTCGGCGCATTGATGCGCGCCATCCAGATCACCGGTGTGCTCGAACGCGTGCTGAACCAGACCGTGCAATACGCCACCGAACGCATCCAGTTTGGCCGGCCCATCGGCAAGTTCCAGGCGATCCAGCAACAGCTTGCGGTACTCGCCAACGAAGTGGTCGCCTCGCGCATGGCCGTGGCCAGCGCCTGCGCGGCGTTGTCGGGCAAGGACTGGGCACAGCAGGCCATGATCGCCAAGATCATCTGTGGTCTGGCCGCCGGCCGCGCACCCGCGATCGCGCACCAGGTGCATGGCGCCATCGGCTTCACGCGCGAGCACTCGCTGCACTACGCCACGCGGCGCCTGTGGTCCTGGCGCGCCGAGTACGGCAACGAGGCGCAATGGGCCGCGAAGCTCGGCAAGATGGCAATCGAACACGGCGGCGACACGCTGTGGGAAAGACTGACGGAGGCCGCATGAATACACGTCGAGCCCTTCTCGCGATGATTGGCCTGCTGACGCTGTCGGCGTCAGTCCATGCGGAAACGGCCAAGGAATTCCCAACGCGGCCGATTCGCGTGATCGTGCCATTCACGTCTGGCAGCGGCTCCGATACGTCGGCACGCTACTACGGCGAGCAGATGGGTCGCACGCTGGGGCAGCCCGTGGTCGTCGAGAACCGGCCCGGCGCTAACGGCCTGATCGGCATCCAGGCGCTCAAGAACGCGCCGGCGGATGGCTACACGGTGCTGCTGGCCAGCAACTCGCCGATGTCGGTCAATCCGATCGTGATGAAGAACCTGCCCTATGACCCGCTGAAGGATCTCAAGCCGGTGTCGGGACTGAGCCGGAACATGAACGTGTTCCTGGTGCCGGAGAAGTCGCCGATCAAGACCGTGGCCGACCTGGTTGCCCACGCGAAAGACCGTGGCAAGCCGCTGGCAGTCGGCACGTATTCGGCGGGCTATCAGTTGGCGGCGGCGTGGTTCGCCAACCTCGCCGGCGTCCAGTTCGTCAACGTGCCGTACAAGGGGCAGGCCCAGATCATGACCGATGTCATCGGCGGGCAGCTCGACATGGCCGTGGTCGATCTGGGCGGCGCCATCACGCTACTCAAGGAAGGCAAGATCCGCGCGGTGGCTGTCACCGGCGAGACACGGCATCGCGACTTCCCGAACGTGCCGACGATCAAGGAAAGCGGCTATCCGGACTACGCGCAGTACAGCTGGGTGTCGTTCTACGTCCGCGCGGGAACGCGCGACGACATCACTGACAAGCTGGCCACCGCCGTGCAGACGGCCCTCAAGTCACCGGAGTCCGACGCATTCCTGGCCACCAAGGGCGGCGATCCCATGCCCTACCCACCGAAGGAAATGCGCCAGTTCCAGGAACGCGAGATGGCCCGGTTCCGCAAGGTTGCCGCGGCGGCCGGCATCAAGCCCGAGTAATGGGCGAGCGGATGCGTAAATGATGCGTGAGCGATGCGTGAACCCGACGATTGCCTAGGCGGCCACGTGACGCGCGGCGGATGCCAGCAGCGACCGCAGCACCGTGACGAACGGGTGCGAGTGGACGTTGTTGTGCCAGCACAGATGAATCGGCACGGCCATGCCTTCGTCCTCCATCGGCGAGAAGCGCATGCCGGGATGCCGGCACAGCGGCCTGGCGAGGTAGTCCGGAATCATCGCGTAGATCTCGGTGTCGTGAATCGCGTCGGCCACGGCCAGGTAGCTGGTCAGTGTGCCGACGATCCGCCGATGCAGGCCATGCGACTGGAAGTAGCGGTCGAGCAGCCGCGTAATCAGGCCGAACTGCGAGATGTCGAGGCAGTCGAGCGATGCCAGTTCGCGCGCCGAGGTGATCGCGCCGATATGCGGGTTGGATCTGGCCGACAGGCAGCCGAAGCGCGTCGTCAGCAGCAGCTCGGAGCGCAGCGATTCCATATCCACCGGATAGAACGCCACCATCAGGTCGATCGCCCCGCTGGTCATCGCGGAAATGCCGCCCTGCTGTGGCACGGGCTGCATCCGGACCCGCGCGCGCGGCGCCACCTGGCGCAGGCTGGCCAGGAACGCCGGGGCAATCAACGCCTGCAGGGAATCGTTGATACCGATCACGTACGTGCCGGTCTCCATCGCCGGGTTGTAGTCGCTGCCCTGCTGGTAGACGCCTTCGATGGCACGCAACACGTCATCGAGCGCGCCGCGGATGTCCTGGGCGCGGCGCGTCGGCAGCATCTTGTGCGCGCTCTTGATCAGCAGCGGATCGCCGAGATCGTCGCGCAGCCGGTCGAGCATCCGGCTCATCGAGGGCTGGGTGCTGTCCAGCCGCCTGGCGGCCTCGCTGACGCTGTTGCTCTCGAGCATGGCGGCCAGCACCACCAGCAGGTTCAGGTCCTTCTTGCGCAGTTCGGCAAGTGCCGGTCGTCTGCTGTCGCGGCCTTCCGGCGTCTCCGCGCCGTCCGTGCCTGGGGTGTCGCTAAAACGAGATTCGTTCATCGCTATTGCGCTTCAAATCCATATTGAATAAGGCATAACGCAGTATGCAGCATTTCAACCCCGCCCGGCGGGGAAACCTATCCACAGAACCGAGCCCATCGACATGACGCCCCCTAACGCTTCGTCTACCGCTTCCTCTACCGCTTCCTCTGCCGTCTCCTCTACCAGCGGCCAGGATTCCCTTCAGGTCACGCGCGACGGCCATGTCGTCCAGGTCCTGATTCGCAGGCCGCCCCATAACCACCTTGACCCGGCATTCGTCGGCCTGCTGGCGGACACGCTCGAACAACTCGATGGCGACGACGAATGCCGCGCCATCGTGCTGGCGGCCGAAGGCAAGTCCTTCTGCGCTGGCGCGGACTTCTCCGGCCAGCAAGCATCGTCATCGGTCAGCCGCGACCCGAGCCCGTTCTACAAGCAGGCCATGCGGCTCTTCCGCACGCGCAAGCCGATCGTCGCCGCGGTACACGGCGCGGCCGTGGGCGCCGGCGTAGGGTTGTCGCTCGTGGCGGACTTCCGCGTCACCTGCCCCGAGGCGCGGTTCAGCGTCAATTTCAACCGGCTGGGTTTTCATCCCGGCTTCGGCCTGAGCCTGACCCTGCCCCGCCTGATCGGGGTCCAGCAGGCATCGCTGCTGCTATACACGGGGCGTCGCATTGACGGCGAGACCGCCGTGCGCATCGGACTCGCCGACGAACTCGTGCCGGCCGACCAGGTTCTGGCCCGCGCCCATGCGCTGGCCACCGAGATCGCAATCTCGGCCCCGCTCGCCGTGGAAAGCACGCGCGCCGCGCTGCGCGAGGGGTTGGCAGATGCGATCTACGCCGCCAACCAGAAGGAGCTGGCTATCCAGCTCACGCAATTCCCGACCGAGGATTTTCGCGAAGGCGTGGCAGCCATGGCCGAACGCCGTCCGCCGAACTTCCGTCGTCGCTGATACTCAATGGAGCGAATCTACGTGACCGTTTCAACCAAAACAGATGTCGGACCACTGTCCGGCGTGCGCGTGCTCGATCTGTCCGCTGTGGTGCTGGGCCCGATGGGCACCCAGGTGCTGGCCGACATGGGCGCGGACGTCATCAAGATCGAATCGCCCGAAGGCGACCTGATGCGCGCCAACGGCGTGGTCGAGGTGCCGGGCATGAGCTCGATCTTCCTGGCGCTGAACCGCAACAAGCGTTCGGTCGTGCTGGACCTGAAGACCGAGGCCGGCCGCGCCGCATTGCGCCGCCTGATTCCAACCGTCGACGTGTTGGTGCATAACATGCGCGTCTCGGCGATCGAGCGGCTGGGTTTCGGCTATGACGCCGTGCGCGCGCTGAATCCCGAGATCGTCTACTGCGCCGCCACCGGTTTCGGCCAGGATGGCCCGGATCGCGAGAAGCCCGCGTTCGACGACATCATCCAGGCCGCCTGCGGATTCGTCGGCGCCGCGTCGATCAACACCGACGAGCCCGACTATCTGCCGAGCCTGATCGCCGACAAGACCACAGGTCTGGCGGTGGCCAATGCGGTGCTGGGCGCGCTGTTCCATCGCGAGCGGCATGGCCGTGGCCAGTACGTCGAGGTGCCGATGCTGGAAACGATGGCCGCGTTCGTGCTCACCGAGCATATGGGTGGCCTGACCTATCCGGGCTCCAAGACCAAGGCTGGCTACGCGCGCCTGCTCGAAGGCGGCCGCAAGCCCGTGCGCACCAAGGATGGGTGGATGAGCCTGCTGCCATACACGGACAAGCACTGGAAGGCCTTCTTCCACGAGGTGGACCGCGACGATCTGGGCGAACGTTACAACATCGCCAGCCGCGCCGACCGCAATGCGCACATCAAGGCGTTGTACAGCCACCTGCGGGAGCTGGCGCCGCTTCGCACGACTGCGCAGTGGATGAAGCTCTGCGAGCAACTCGACATCCCCGCCACACCGATCTACTCGCTCGAAGCGCTGCCCGAGCATCCGCACCTGAAGGCCGTCGGTCTGTTCCAGGAGTCGAAGCATCCCGTCGTCGGCACCATCCGGGAAATCCGGCCGACAGCGCGCTTCGCAGGCACGCCGACCTCGATCCGCCGTCCCGCCCCGACGCTGGGGCGTGACACGGCTGAGGTACTGCGTGAAGCCGGGTTCGAGGAAAGCGAAATCAAGGCGCTTGGCGGAAGCTGAGCGGTGGGTGCTGCGCGTCGGCGATTTCCCTTCAGGTCGCCGCCAGCGCGATCCTTGCCAGCGCCTTCATCTTCCATCTCCTGACCGACGCTCAGGCCGCCTTGGCAACAAGTGGCGGATAGTCGGTCAGGCCACGCGCGTCGCCGCCGAACAGTGTGTCGCGATCGTGGGCGTTGAGGGTGGCGCCGGTGCGCAGGCGCTCCGGCAGATCGGGGTTGGCCACGAACGGGCGGCCAAACGCGATCAGGTCGGCCCACCCTTCGTTCAATGCGGCCTGGGCGCGCGCCGCCGTGTACTTGCCGGCGTAGATCAGCGTGCCCGGATAGACCTTGCGCAGTTGCTGCTTGAAGGCCGTCGGCATATGCGGGGCATCTTCCCAGTCTGCTTCCGCGATATGGATGTAGCCCACGCCGATCTCTCCGAGCAACCTGGCCGCAGCGGTATAGGTAGTCTCGGGATCGGCATCGACGCAACCATTCAGCGTGGTCAGCGGCGCCAGACGGATGCCGACGCGGTCTTTGCCACCCGTGCCTTCGATCAGCGCCTGTGCCACCTCGCCCAGAAAGCGCAGCCGGTTTTCCAGCGAACCGCCGTATTCGTCGGTGCGATCGTTGGCGCCGGAGTCGATGAACTGGTTGACCAGATAGCCATTGGCCGCGTGCAGTTCCACACCGTCGAAGCCCGCCGCGATGGCATTGCGCGCGGCCTGGCGAAAGTCGTCGACGATGGCGTGGATTTCCGCCACCGACAGCGCGCGTGGCTGCGACGCCTGGGCGAAGCCGGGCTTGCCATCGCTTTGCGCGACAAACACGTTCACGCCCTGCGCCTGGATGGCTGACGACGATACCGGCGCATGGCCATCGAGCAGGCTGATATGGCTCAGGCGGCCAACGTGCCAGAGCTGCGCGAAGATGCGCCCGCCGGCCTGGTGGACGGCAGTGGTGACCTTGCGCCAGCCGGCCACCTGCTCCGGCGTGTGAATGCCGGGGGTCCACGCATACCCCTTGCCGAGCGGCGAGATCCACGTGCCTTCGCTGACGATCAGGCCAGCGCTCGCGCGTTGCGCGTAGTACTCGGCCATCAGCGCATTGGGCACGTCACCGGGCTGGCTGGCGCGCGAGCGCGTCATCGGTGGCATCACGATGCGGTTGGGCAGCGTGAAGGAGCCGAGCGAATACGGCTGGAACAGCGGATTGCTGGTGCTGGTCATGATGATCTCCTTAGTCCCACACCGGAGCCAGACCTTCAGGGCTGACTTCACGGCCGTTGCGTTCCAGCGAGGCGACCAGCGCCATGTCGTCGGCGTCGAGCTTCAGGTCGCGCGCCAGCAGGTTGCTGGCCAGGTTCTCGCGCTTGGTCGACGACGGAATCACCGCGTAGCCGAGTTGCAGCGCCCATGCCAGCGCCACCTGCGCCACGGTGGCGTGGTGCTTCGCGGCAATCTGCCCCAGCACCGGGTCCTTCAGCACCTTGCCGTAGGCCAGCGTCATGTACGACGTGACGGCGATGCCCTGTTCCTTCAGGAACGCGGTGAGCTTGCGGCTCTGCAGATAGGGGCTCAGTTCAATCTGGTTGGTGGCGATCTCGCCCTTGCCAACGACCTCGATCGCCTGGCGGGTCAGTTCGATATTGAAGTTGGACACGCCGATCTGGCGCGTCAGCCCGAGCGCCTTGGCTTCGGCAAGCGCGGCCATGTACTCGGACAGCGCCACGCCGTTGCCCGGCGCCGGCCAGTGAATCAGCGTCAGGTCGACGTAGTCGGTGCGCAGCTTGTCCAGGCTTTCACGCAGGCTCGGCACCAGCTTGTCGGCGGCGTAGTTCGCCGTCCAGATCTTGGTGGTCACGAACAGTTCGTCGCGCTCCACACCGCTTTCCGCGATGGCCTGGCCCACATCGGCCTCGTTGCCATAGATCTGCGCGGTGTCGATGGCGCGGTAGCCAACGTCCAGCGCATTGCGCACCGAGTCCACAACGATCTGGCCCGTCAGGCGAAAGGTACCAACGCCAAACGAAGGAATGCTCATGGTGTAACTCCTGTGAAGGTTCATGCAATCTCGATGGACGAAGTTTGCCGCCCTTATCTTTGCGGATAAAGCCGTGTATAAATGAAATTCATTTGAATTTTGATCAACAATGAAAACCACCATCGACGAACTGCTGGCCTTTGCCGCGGTAGTGGACACCGGCTCGATCACGGCGGCGGCTGAACAACTGGGGCTGACGATCTCGGCCACCAGCCGGACCTTGAGCCGTCTGGAGGAGAAGCTGAAGACCACGCTGCTTCGACGAACCACGCGGCGGCTGGAACTGACCGAGGAAGGCGCCGCCTTTCTGGAGCACGCGCGCGCGATCCTGGCGATGGTCGACGAAGCAGAAGAGCAGATGGCCGCACGGCAGATGCGACCCGTCGGGCGCTTGCGGGTGGACGCGGCCACGCCGTTCATGCTGCACGTGATCGTGCCGCTGGTGGCGGGATTCCGCGCCAGCTACCCCGAGGTGGAACTGGAACTGAACTCGAATGAAGGCTTCATCGACCTGATCGAGAAACGAACCGACGTGGCGTTCCGCATCGGCCAGTTGAAGGACTCGACGCTGCATGCACGACCGATCGGTATCAGCCAGATCCGCGTGCTGGCCAGCCCGGAGTATCTGAAACGCCACGGCACGCCCACCAAGCCGGCGCAACTCGCGCAACATGCGCTGCTGGGCTTCACCCAGCCAGAATCACTGAACGACTGGCCGCTGCGCGACGACGCCGGTGGCGTCGTGCACATCAAGCCGACGATTGCATCGTCGAGCGGCGAAACGCTCAGGAGCCTGGCGCTGGCGGGCCAGGGGATCGTCTGCCTGTCGGACTTCATGACGCTCGACGACCGGCAACGCGGGCGACTGGTGCAGCTGTTTGCGAAGCAAACCCTGGACGCGCGCCAGCCGATCAACGCGGTCTACTACCGCAACACCGCGCTGGCGTCACGGATCACCTGCTTTCTCGACCACGTGGTCAAAACACTGGGCAAGCATCCGTTCGAACAGTAGGCGAATCCGTCCCGTGCGGACATCCCCATACTTGACGCAAAATCAAGAGTATTTGACCAATACAGGTCTTAATCTGCAAATATAAACCGGGCAGACTGCCATCCATCGAAAAACCATCGTGGATCGCAGCCAAATGCCCCAACTGTTCAAGCCCTTCGCCATGGGCGAGCGCGCGCTCTCCAGCCGCATCGCCGTGGCGCCGCTGACACCCGCCCGCGCAGAGCCGTTTGTCGCCAACCAAGATCTGGTAGCCCAACTGGAACACAACCGGCCGCGCAGCGTTGCACCGCGCGCCTTCCACGACGTTCTGAGGGGCCTGCCGCGATGAAATCGAACACCGCACTGCTCGCCCTCGCCATCGGCGCATTCGGCATCGGCACCACCGAGTTCACGCCGATGGGCTTGCTCCCGGTCATTGCCGAGGGCGTCAACGTCAGCATTCCCACCGCGGGGATGCTGATCACCGCCTACGCCATTGGCGTGATGGTCGGCGCGCCCGTGATGACGCTGCTGTTCAGCCGATTCGGCAAGCGCACCGCGCTGATGGCGCTGATGGCGATCTTCACCATCGGCAACCTGCTGTCGGCATTGGCACCGGGATACGGCACGCTGCTCGCGTCCCGCCTGGTGACCAGCCTCAACCACGGCGCATTCTTCGGCCTGGGCTCGGTCGTGGCCGCAAGTGTGGTGCCGAAGGAGAAGCAGGCCAGCGCCGTGGCAACGATGTTCATGGGCCTGACCATCGCCAATATCGGCGGTGTGCCGGCCGCCACGTGGATCGGTCAGCAGGTTGGCTGGCGCCTGGCGTTCGCGGGCACGGCCGCGCTCGGACTGGTTGCGATCGCCGCGCTCTGGCTCGCGCTGCCCAAGGGCGAGCGCGGTACACGGCCGAACGTGCGACGCGAACTGACCGTGCTCACCCACCCGACCGTGCTGCTGGCCATGGCGACGACAGTGCTTGGCGCGGGCGCGATGTTCACGCTCTACACCTATGTGGCGCCGATGCTCGCCAGGCTGACTGACGCATCCGACAACTTCGTTGCATTGGGTCTGGTACTGATCGGCGTGGGCTTCACGATCGGCAATCACCTTGGCGGCAAGCTTGCCGACCGCTCGCTGGACGGCGCGACGACGACCTTCCTTGCCGCACTCGCCGTCATCATGCTGGTACTGCCGTTCGCGCTGCAAAGCCACGTCGGCGCGGCAATCGGCCTGCTGGTCTGGGGCGCGGCAGCCTTCGCCGTGGTGCCGCCGCTGCAGATGCGCGTGATGGAAGCCGCTGCGGAAGCGCCCGGACTCGCGTCGTCGATCAACGTCGGCGCCTTCAATCTCGGCAACGCGGTGGGCGCCGCGCTCGGCGGCGGTGTCATCAGCCTCGGACTCGGCTACGCCGTCGTACCGGTAGCAGGTGGCCTGCTGGCGGCATCGGGCGTGCTACTCGTGTGGCTCGGCCGTGCCAGCAAGCGCGCCGGGCAGCCTGTGAAGGCATAACGCGCCGCTGGCATCAGCATGGACAGCGTTACAGTTGTCCGGGCTATGCGCCTGCCGTGTCCGTGGCAGGCGCGAGCCGCAGCACGCAGTCGACGCCGACCACGCCATTGGCGCGCACGAACAACGGGTTGATTTCAGCCTCGGTAACCGTGACGCCCTGCACAGCGGCCAGACGCGAGAATCGGACGATCGCGTCAGCCAGCGCATCGACGTCGCCCCGGGGCAGCCCACGGAAGCCACGAATCAGGCGCGTCGTGCGGACCTCCTCGATCATCTGCATGGCCTCTGCCGGCGTCACCGGCGCGGGGCGCAGACTGACATCCCGGTGAAGTTCGGCAGTGATACCGCCGGCGCTGAGCATGACCATCGGCCCCACCAGCGGGTCGTCGCGGAAGCCCAGCATCAACTCCAGCAAGCGATCTTCCATGCGCTGGACCAGAATCCCGTCGATGCGCGCGGCGGGCGCGCCCCGGCGCGCATTGTCCATCAGGCGTTCCGCGGCGGCGGCCAGTTCCGCGTTATCGCGCACGCCAACTTGCACACCACCGATCTCGGTCTTGTGCAGGATGTCGCGCGAGCAGATCTTGGCCACGACCGGGTACGGCACGGCGTGCTGCAGCGCCCCTTCGGTCACCAGTTCCGCCGTCGCGATCGGCACGCCCAGCGCACCGAACACCGTCGCGGCCTCAAGCTCCGAGAGATCACCCAGCGTCGGCAAGCCAGCCGGCCACTGCACGGGCAGACAGGATTCAGACGCGTCTTCGCCGACATGCGCGCCTCGGAACAGGCACGCCAGCGCATCGGCACAGCTCTCCGGCGTGCGGAATGCCGGCACGCCCGCCGCCTGCAGCAATTGCAGGGACTCCGGTGCTTCCGGAGCCAGGAACGACAGCAGCGGTTTGCTGCCGACGCCTGCAGCCTCGACGATCGGCTTGACCGCAAGCTGCGGATGAAACTGCGCTGACGAGCCCACCACGCACAGCACGGCGTCACACCAGTCACTCAGCCGCATCTGCTCGACCAGATCCCGGTACTGGGCACTTGTAGCCGCCAGCGTCAGGTCGATGATCGGTGTCTGGCGAATCTTCACGCCGCGCTCGGCCATATGCGCGACGAACGATGCGGGCGGTGGCACCGCTTCCACGTCGGCCAGGCCCAGCCGGTCCACCACGGTAGCGGCGCCACCGCCCGTGGTGGTCACCACGGCCACGCGCGGCGCACGGGTCAGCGCCGGCACATGGCTTGCGTAGCGCAACGCCAGCGGTGCGGCTTCGAACAGCGTTTCAAGCAATTCCACGCGCATCGCGCCATGCTTGCGCAGGAAGGCATCGACCGCCGCATCGTTGCCGGCCAGTGCCCCCGTGTGCGATTGCGCAAGTGCCTCGCCCTGCTCGGAGCGACCTAGCTTGTAGACCAGCACCGGCTTGCCGGCAGCACGCGCGCGGCGGAGCGCGGGGCCCAGCACCGCCGCGTCGCGAATCGTTTCGAGGAACAGCAGGATGACTTCGGTAGCCGCGTCGTCGACGAGCAGGTCCACCAGTTCACCCACGCCGATGTCGCTTTCGTTGCCGACCGAAACCAGCTTGGCAAACCCGAGCCCACGCGCCGCGCCGCGCGACAACAGCGCGCCCAGCATGGAGCCGCTTTGGGAGATCACGCTGAAAGGACCGCGATGGAGCGTGTCCATCTCCAACACGGCGTTGACGGAAAGCACGGCGCCGCTGTGCACGTCGACCACGCCGATGCTGTTCGGCCCCAGCAGCCGCACGCCCAGTTCACGTGCACGCGCCGCCAGCGCCTGCTGGGCGGCCATGCCAGCCTCGCCCACCTCGGCGAAGCCGTCGGAGAAGACCGTCACCACGCGCGCGCCACGCGCGGCGGATTGTTCAAGTGCCTCGCCCACCTGCGCGCCCGGCACCATCACAAACGCGTGGTCGATCGCCGCTGGCAGCGCCGCGACGCTGGGATACGCCTGAAGGCCCATCACCTCGCTACGCCCGGCGTTGACCGGGAACACGCGCCCCTGGAAACCATGCTTGCGCATGAAACGCAGCGGTCGGGCCGTATTCTTCTTTTCGTCGGCCGAGGCGCCTACAAGCGCGACGGCATCGGGGGTGAACAGTGCCCGGGCCAGTTGTTCGCGCGCGATTCGTTCGGTGGATCGCTTCGTGTCGTGATCGACGCTAGTCATGGTGTTTCGTGAAGAAGATTGGATGTCGGGAAAAGGTCAGCCCACCTGGAGCTTGTCCAGGGCCAGCGAGCGCAAGGGCCGGTCGTCCAGGCGCCAGAGCGCGTCGAGCAAACGGGCGGCGTGCACGGAGCCGAGCGCGGGGGCGCTCAGTTCCATGAACTTGTCGCCAAGCGTCGCGTCGTCGAGCGGGGCCTCCGGGTCACCAAGGCGATATGGCGCGAAGTGCGCGTGACGGCTGTCATCGGTCATCTCGATTTCCACCCGCGCCGCGCGCTGCTTCGGGAAGGCGGCAGTCAGTTCGGGATCGGCCGTCAGCCGGATCTTGCTCATCAATGCGCGGATGGATGCGTCAGCCAGCCTGGCCGGTTCAAACGCGTCAAGCCGAACCGCGCCATGCAGAATGCCGTGCGCCACCACATAGGGCAGGCTGAAGCGGGCTTCGAACGGCGTTTTCGGGTCGAAGTTGCCCGTCACATCCAGTGCCACCTGATAGGTGCGCACGTTGACCGCCGCGATACGCGCTGGCGCCAGCGCGTTGTCACGCATGATGCGCATGGCGGCATCAATCGATGCAAACGTATGGCCGCAACAGCCATGGTTCTTCTGCGTGATGCGTGTGATGTTGAAGTCAGTGCCCAGGCCGTTGGTGACACCGCGCCAGTCCGGGCTACCGCACATCGCCGCCCCGAAGCCAGCATCGCCTTCGAGAATGTCGTGCACGCCCGTCACGCCATGCGCGGCGCCCTGCGCCGCCTGAACGCCAACCTGTGCCGCATGTCCGGCGTGCAACGCCTTGGTCATCGCGTCGGACCGGAATGCCTGCTGCAGGCCAGAGGCGAATGTCGTGGCCGTGGCCATGGCATCGGCGGCGGCGCGTGCATTGCCGGGCGCCGTCAGGACGCTGCCCGCGGCCGCAGCGCCAATGCAGCCCACGGTGCCGGTCGTGTGGAAGTAGCGATAGTGCGCCGGCTGGATGGCCGCCCCGATGCGTGTGCTGACCTCGTAGCCGGCAATCACGGCACGCAGGAAGTCGGTGCCGCTCGCGTCCCGATGCTCCGCCAGCGCAAGCGCGGCGGCAATCGTCGGACACCCCGGGTGATAAATGGCATCGCGGAAGATGTCGTCGAACTCGGCCGCGTGCGAGGCGCTGCCGTTGATCCACGCCGCCAACCCCGGAAACGCCGTGGTGGCGTGCCCGACCAGCGTGCTGCGCCCGACGCCGGTCTCGGTCTGGTGCGCCGCAACAAGCTGGCGGCCGGGCGCCATCGGCACGCCGGCCATCAGGGCGGCAAACCAGTCGATTACAGCGCGTCGCGCGTGGTGCATGACGTCGTCCGCCAGCGTCGCGCGGGCCTGGTCGCCGACGTACTCGGCAAAATCGTCGATCAGCATTCCATGTGTCTCCTGAGCAGGAATGCCTCCCATGGTACGAACGGCAGCCGCCCCAGCTTTGACGAATCGAGAAAGCTCCCGCGCCGGAACGTGTATGCGACGCGCAAGCGGCTGGTGCATACTCCGGCTGGCACTACCATCGCGCCAGCTTTTCCAAATCGAGCACGCACACCCATGGACATCGCCTCGCTTGCCATCCTGATCGCCGCTATCGAGGAGAAGAGTCTTTCGCGCGCGGCCGAGCGCGAGAACCTCGTCACCTCCGCGGCCAGCAAGCGGATTGCCGAACTGGAACGCCGCGCGGGCACGGCGCTGCTGCGCCGCCATGGACGCGGCGTGGAGCCGACACCGGCGGGCGCCATGCTGTATCAGCGTGCCAAGGCCATCGTGCGCAGCGTGCAACTGGCGCAGGACGCGCTGGCCTCCTACTCGATGGACGGCATCGCCAAGATTCGCCTGGCATCGAACCGGTCGACGATCCTGCAATTCCTGCCGACCGATATCAGCGGCTTTCTCAAGCACGACCCCGATGCCCGCATCGACCTGATCGAGGCGTTCAGCTTCGACATTCCGCGCATGATTGCCAACGGCGATGCCGACATCGGCATCTATCACGCGCGCAGCCCGAGCCCGGGTGTTTACTCCCTGCCCTACCGCAAGGACCGTGTCGGACTGGTCGTACCGCGCGGCCACCCGCTGGAGGCGAAAGGGTCGCTACGGCTCGAGGAAGCACTGGACTACGACTTCCTTGGCTACTTTCCGCGCCATACGTTCGACGCCTTCCTCACCCTGGTGTCGGGCACGATCTCGCGGCCGCTGACCGTGAAGACACAGGTCTCGAACTTCGAGGCCCGCTGCCGCATGGTGCGCGAAGGCCTGGGCCTTGCCGTGGTGCCAGAGGGCATCGCCAGGAACTACCTGCAGATGATGGGGCTGTCGCTGCTGACACTGCGCGATGCATGGGCCGAGCGCGAGTTCTACGTCTGCGTGCGCGACAAGGAAAGCCTGCCGTCCGGCGTGGCCCGGCTGCTTGAATACCTGAGCCGCTGCGAGGCGATGGAGCAGCATTTCCTGAAGCCGCGATGAAGTCTGCGTTTCCATATCGTCAAAGCTCGGGTACGTCAGCTCTCTAAGATGAAAAACAGCCACCCACCCTGCCTTGAAGGGGGGGGGCGCTGATTACAAGATTCATCGGAGACAGCAATGAAGAATTTCCTGCGGCACGCCGCCGTCGGGCTGATGCTCGCCTGCGCCGCGACCGGCCACGCCCAGCAGCCGTATCCCTCCAAGCCGATCCGCGTCGTCGTGGCGTTCACCGCCGGCGGCACCACAGACATCCTCGCGCGTGAAGTCGCGCAACAGATGAGCAAGGCGCTTGGACAGAGCGTGGTAGTGGAGAACCGCCCCGGCGCGGGCGGCAACATCGGCACGGACTTCGTCGGCCGCAGCGACGCGGACGGCTACACGCTGCTGGCCACGTCGGTGGGCCCTGTGGCCATCAACCCGACGCTGTATCGCAAGCTCAAGGTCAATCCGCAAACCGACCTGCAAGCGGTGGCCCCGATCGCCGATGTGCCGAACGTGCTGGTGGTGTACCCCGGCCTGCCGGTGAAGTCCGTGCAGGATCTCGTCGCCTATGCGAAGGCGCATCCGAACGGCCTCAACTTCGGCTCCACCGGCGTGGGCACCGCAGCGCATCTGTCGGGCGTGCTGTTCAACGAGCGTACCGGCGCGAAAACCACACACGTGCCATACAAGGGCGCCGATGCACTGAATGACCTGTTGGCCGGACGTGTGCAGTTCATGTTCGCGACGATTCCGTCGGTGATTTCCCATATCCGCGGCGGTCAGCTTCGCGCCATCGCCGTCACGTCACGCAAGCGTTCGTCGGCACTGCCCGATGTGCCCACCATGGCGGAAGCCGGCGTGCCAAACCTTGTCACAGGCGCATGGTTCGGGCTGTTCGCGCCCAAGGGCACGCCGCCGGAAATCGTCGCCAAGTTGAACAAGATCGTGACCGATGCGCTGAGCCAACCCGAGACGCGTGGCAAGTTCGCGCAGCAGGGCGCAGAGTCGATGAACATGACGGCCGATGCGTTCGGCAAGTTCGTGGCGGCCGAGTACCTGACGTGGAAGCCGGTGGTCATCAGTTCTGGCGCCCGCATCGACTGAGTCGACCATCCGGGCGCGGCACCCTTCCTGCAAGAAAAAGGGCCGGTCTCATCGACCGGCCCTGCTGCTTCCGCAACCTTGCGGCTAGCCTGCTGCGGCTACCCAACGGCGACTGTCACTTGAGATCGAAGCGGTCCAGGTTCATCACCTTGCTCCACGCCGCCACGAAGTCCTGCACGAACTTCTCCTGCGCGTCCGCCGCACCATAGACCTCGGCAACCGCCCGCAGCTCGGAGTTCGAGCCGAAGACCAGATCGACGCGCGTGCCAGTCCATCTTGGCGTGCCCGTCGCCCGGTCGCTGCCCTCGAACACCTCTCTTTCCTCCGACACGGGCTTCCACTCCGTGCCCATGTCGAGCAGGTTCACGAAGAAGTCGTTGGTCAGCGTGCCGGGGCGTTTCGTGAAGACGCCGTGCTGCGAGTTGCCGAAATTGGCGCCCAGCACCCGCAGTCCACCGACAAGCGCCGTCATCTCCGGCACGGTCAGCTTCAGCAGTTGCGCCTTGTCCACCAGCAAAGCCTCGGCCCGGACCGAGAACTTGCCCTGCAGGTAGTTGCGGAAACCATCTGCGATGGGTTCCAGCACCACCATCGCATCCAGGTCCGTTTTCTCCTGCGTGGTGTCCATGCGTCCTGGCGAGAACGGCACCGTCACATCCTGCCCGGCGCTCTTTGCCGCCTGCTCGACGCCCGCGCATCCGGCCAGCACGATCAGGTCAGCCATCGAGACCTTCTTGCCACCGCTCTGCGCCTTGTTGAACTCGCTCTGGATGCTCTCCAGCTTGGCCAGCACCTTCGCCAGTTCGGCAGGCTGATTGACGTCCCAGTCCTTCTGCGGGGCCAGGCGGATGCGCGCGCCGTTGGCGCCACCGCGCTTGTCCGAGCCACGGAACGTCGAGGCCGACGCCCACGCCGTCGAAACCAGTTGCGGCACGGTCAGCCCAGACGCCTGCACCTTGGCCTTGAGCGCGGCGACATCCTTCGCGTCGATCAGCGGATGATCAACCGGCGGGATGGGGTCTTGCCACAGGAGCTCCTCCTTTGGAACTTCCGGGCCAAGGTAGCGCGCGCGCGGCCCCATGTCGCGATGGGTCAGCTTGAACCACGCCCGTGCGAATGCGTCGGCCAGTTCATCGGGGTGATCGTAATACCGGCGCGAAATCTTGCCGTAGATCGGATCGAAGCGCAGCGACAGATCGGTCGTCAGCATTGAGGGCGAACGGCGCTTCGACGGGTCGGCAGGGTCGGGCACGGTGCCGGCGCCGGCATCGCCCTTGGGCTTCCATTGATGCGCGCCCGCGGGGCTCTTCGTCAGTTCCCATTCGTACTCGAACAGGTGCTTGAAGAAGTCGTTGCTCCACTTCGTCGGCGTAGTGGTCCAGATGACCTCCAGGCCGCTGCCAATGGCATCACCGCCCTTGCCGGTGCCAAAGCTGCTGCGCCAGCCAAGGCCCTGTTCCTCCAGGCCCGCGGCTTCAGGCTCGGGCCCCACGTGCGATGCGGGGCCGGCGCCATGCGTCTTGCCGAAGGCATGACCGCCCGCGATCAGCGCCACGGTTTCTTCGTCGTTCATGGCCATGCGGCGGAACGTCTCGCGGATGTCGATGGCGGCGGCAGCCGGGTCCGGGTTGCCGTTGGGGCCTTCCGGATTTACATAGATCAGGCCCATCTGCACCGCAGCCAGCGGATTCTCGAGGTTCCGGTTACCGCTGTAACGCTTGTCCGCCAGCCACTCGGCTTCATTGCCCCAGTAGACGGACTCGTCCGGCTCATAGACATCCTCGCGTCCGCCGCCGAATCCGAAGGTCTTGAACCCCATCGACTCCAGGGCAACATTGCCCGTCAGAACGATCAGGTCGGCCCACGAGATCTTGCGGCCGTACTTCTGCTTGATCGGCCAGATAAGCCTGCGTGCCTTGTCCAGACTGACGTTGTCCGGCCAGCTGTTGGTGGGCGCGAAACGCTGCTGGCCAGCGCCGGCACCGCCACGCCCATCGCCGATGCGGTAGGTACCTGCCGCGTGCCAGGCCATCCGGACGAACAACGGGCCGTAGTGCCCGAAATCCGCCGGCCACCAGGACTGCGAATCGGTCATCAGCGCTTCCAGATCCCTCTTGACCGCCGCGAGGTCGAGACTGTTGAACGCCTTCGCATAATCGAAAGCCTCTCCCATCGGATCGGACAACGGAGCGTTCTGGCGCAGGATATGCAGATTCAGGCGCTCGGGCCACCATTCCTGGAGCGCCCGGCCAGCGCCGGCGGGATGTAGAAAAGGGCACTTTGCTTCAGTTGTCATGCGAGTCTCCTTTGATCTCGACCGTACTCAACGTAACACCATGCCTCAGCCACTCGCCCGCATCCGGAGCGCCCTGAAGGACCGCCCTCGGATACTGGGCTGTATCGGACATCACAGCTGCCCTACCATCCTAGAACGCGATGCCAGCCTACCGAAGGAATTAAAGCAATCCTGGCGCGCCGGCGGCGTGCGGATGCCCCTGCCTGGCGGTGGGACTTCTATAGTGAGGGGTACCAGAACAACAGTCGCGATAGGCGCGTCGGAGGATGCAATCATGGCCATGGCTAGCACGCTGGCTAGGTGCCTTCACAACCGGCAGAGCCGGTTCGACACCGTGGATCGCCCCTGTAGCGCCGGGGATCGGCTGGCCAAGACGGTCCTTCTGGAGGATCAGCGCGGCTACGTCGCGGCAGTGATTCCCTCGACGCACCACCTGAAACTGTCGGAGATCCGCGCGCAGACCGGCCGCCAACTGTCGCTTGCCCGCGATTGCGGCGTGCGCGAGGTGTTCAGGGACTGCAGCCGTGGCGCGATTCCGCCTGTCGCGATGGCCTATGGCACGCAGACCTGGCTGGACGACAGCCTGCTCTCGCATCCGGATGTCTACTTCGAAGCGGGCGACCACCGGGCATTGGTGCACATGAGTACCGATCAGTTTGTCGATCTCATGGCTGACGCGCAACGCGGGCACTTCTCGCACCGGGATATGTAAGGCAGGCCCAAAGCAGGGACGCACTGCCTGCAGTCCCCGTGGCATCGGCATGAATTGCCGGTGCCACGGGGTGGAAACCCTTTGCGCGCCTGCCCGCGAAACCCCACGCGCCTGAGGACCGGGCGCCGCAAGCCCCCTGAAGCTGGTGTGCCTGCCGGCGCATTCCCAGCCTTCGCGATGCGACCTTCACGCATCCGTATCTCTCCCCAAATCGTCTGACCGCGAGTTATACGATACGCATCAGTCACTTTTTGCTGCGTCTGTGTCTACCTGACACAACATGTAAGTAAATTTACAATTTAAATACGAATCGTTATCATTCGTACTTCTGTTTGCATTTGATCTGGCAGTGAGCCGCCCCCTCCGATATGCGTTTGAAATGCCTCGCCGTCGTCGCCGGCACCCTGCTCTCGTCCACGCCCCACCTCCGGGCGCAAACGGTTGGCACAGCGGACCCACTGCCTACAGTCGTCGTGACAGGCACCCGTTCCGAGAAAACACTCGATGAAACGCCGATCCGCACGGAGGTCGTCGACCGTCAGGAGATCGAACGCACGCACGCCCGCACGTTGAAGGACGCGCTGGAGAACGTGCCTGGCCTGCAGCTGCGCGAGATCCACGGCAAGTCCGGCTATGAGGTGACCCTGCAAGGGATGACCAGCGACCAGGTATTGATCCTGATCGACGGCCTGCCGATCACCGCCAGCACCGGGTCGACCGTTGACGTCTCCCAGTACCTGCTGACCGAAGTCGACCACGTCGAGGTGGTCAAGGGCGCCAGTTCCGCGCAGTACGGCAGCTCGGCCATGGGCGGGGTGATCAATGTCATCACGCGGCCCATATCGCGCGGATTCTCGGCTGCCGCGACCGCCGATGCAGGCACCTATGGCAGCCAGAACGCCGACGGCTCGCCCGGTTCCCTGCATGGCAACATCCGGCTCGAAGGCGGCAACGAACAGTTCCGCGCACGTGTCACCGCCGACGCGCTCGACAACAAGGGCTATGCCGTGGAACCCGACGGCTGGACACGGCACGGCGACAAGATTCGCCGCGAGCAGTATGCGGGTCGCCTCGAATGGCTGCCCAGCACCGCCGGCAGCTTCTGGTTCGATGCCAGCGCCTATCGCGAGACCGACGAACAACGCTACCAGTACTATGCGCCGCCCAACTACGTCCCGCAGCGCAAGACCGAGGACATCGATCGCAACCGCTACACATATGGCGGCCAATGGCGCTTCGACAATGGCGTGCGCGCCCGCCTGGCCGGGGTGCACGAGACCTACGACAGCACCTCGCGCGAATACTCGAACGGCTTCCAGACCGCGACGCGCAATGCCGCGCAGCAGACCGACCATGTCTCCGCGCAGTTCGACATGCCAGCCTGGTATCGACAGCTCTGGCAGTTCGGCGGTGACTTCCACCGCGAAACGCTCGACCAGAACGTCAACGGCACGTCCGAACTGGCCGGCAAGGGCAGCGCCGAACGGCAGGCCGGCGAGCTCTACCTGCAGAACGACATCCTTTTCAACGAGACGTGGGAAATGGTTGTCGGCCTGCGCGGCCAGCATGACTCGGACTTCGGCGCGCACTTCGCGCCCAAGGTGGGCGTACGCGCGAACCTGCTGTCCAACGACACCTGGAAGGGCGTGCTGCGCGCCAACTACGGGCAGGGCTACCGCGTGCCGAACCTGAAGGAGCGGCACTACCTGTTCGATCACAGCTCGCTTGGCTACATCGTCCTGGGCAACCCGAACCTCAAGCCGGAATCGTCGAACAGCTTCCAGCTCGGTGGACAACTCACGTGGCGAGACCGCGTCACGCTCGATGCCAACCTGTTCTACAACCACGTGACGGACCTAATCCAGACCGACATGACCAACTTCACGATGGTCAACGGCATCGCGGTCTACACCTACCGCAACGTGGCGCGCGCCCGCACCCAGGGCGCCGAGACGGCGCTGCGCTGGCGTGCGACCAACCAGTTGAACCTGACAGCCGCCTACACCTACACGTCGACCGAGGATCTGAACACAGGCAGCGAACTGACCCGCCGGCCGCGCCATATGGGCCGCGTCGGCGCGGACTGGCGCGTGCTGCCCGCCACCGAGCTATCCGCGCGGGCGCGCTTCCAGAGCAGCGAGCTGACCGACTCGGCCACCGGCGCGCGCTCGCCCGGCTGGGGCACGCTGGATCTGGTGCTGAACCAGAAGCTCGGCCGCAACGTGACCGCTTTCGTGGGCGTGAACAACCTGTTCAACCGCCAACGCGATTTCGCAAATGCCAGTGACTTCGGGCCGGTGGCGGGCCGCTTCATCTATCTGGGCGCACGCTTCAACGTGGACGTCGCCCGCTAATCAGAAACAAACCAGAGACAAACGGGGAAATCAACAATGAAAGCCAGACTCACATCGCATCACACCACGCTGCGCCTGCTTGGCGCTGCCGCGCTGACGATGGCCCTGGCCGCCTGCGGCGGCGGTGGCGATGACAGCAGCACCTCCACCGGTGGCTCCACGGGTGGATCGACAGGAGGCACCGGAGGCACTGGAGGCACGACCACGCCGCCGGCCACCACATCGGCCTTCACCCAAACCGCGGAATGGACGTTCAAGCTGCCGGCCGCCAACGCCTCGGTCTGCTACGACTTCAACGCCAAGGCACAGGTCGACTGCACGGGCACCGCATGGGACCTGAAGGTCAAGAGCAGCACGAACGGCATGAGCGCCTCGCTCTGGACCAACAGCGGCACCAGCGGCACCGGCAACGGTGGCGCGTTCGGTGGCCCGTTCGACCATACCTGGACCGCGTTGTCCGCATGGAAGAACGCCACCACTGACCCCGTAAGCGGCGCGCTGCCTGCCACCGTCTTCCTGAAGGACTCCGCCAGCGGCGTGTTCTCCGGCACCAACGACATCGCCTCCGCGGTGTTCGAGTACGGCGTGACCGGCGCGGCAACCGACCACTCGCTCTACCCCACCTTCCGCACGTTCCTGATCACGACCAACAGCGCGTCGGCCGATACCACTGGCACGGTAGCGTCGCCGGTGTTCGCGCTGCAGGTCACGGGCTACTACGGCGGCGCCGGTGGCACGACCTCGGGCTATCCGTCGATCCGCTACATCGACCGCAGCGCCCCCGGCAACGTGCGGACAGCCACGATCAATGCGTCGGGCAATGACTGGGTCTACTACGACCTCGCGGCGAACGCGGTCAGCACCGCCAGCGGCACATGGCATATCGCCTTCAACCGCTACAGCGTCAAGCTCAATGGCGGAGAGTCGGGCACCGGCACCGTGGCGGGCTTCCTGGCCAAGACGCCGGCCGGTTTCTATGACACGTCGAACAAGCCGGTGGCGTCGATGTTCACGAACACCGGCAACGCCGCCAGCACCCTGGCCGATCTGACGGCTGCCGACCTCGCGCTGCCGGCCTCGGCCACCGCGTGGAAGAAGGACGCCACCGCATCGGTGCTGAACCCCGCCTATACCGGCAGCTATCCGAATCCGATGAGCTTCGGCTGGTACACGTACTACCCCACCGCTGCTGCTGCCGCCGCCAACGGCCTGCCTGCCGTCGCCCACCTGATCAGCGCCAACAGCGATGCCGGCGGCCTGATCCGTGGTGGCGAGGGCACCACGTACGCGCGCTTCCACCTGACCAAGATCGCCTACGCGGACCCGAACGTGAACAGCAGCACCCAGACCTGGACGATCAATTTCGACGTCCAGCCCTGATCAGCCCCTCCGAATACATGAACATGGAACAGCAAAGCATCGACAGCCTGCGCCAACGCCACGGCGCCCTGGTCGAAGAACATCCTAAGCTGCGGATCCGCGAACGCGCGCAGCGCCTCGGCGTGACCGAGGCAGAACTGGTGGCGGCGGGCTGCGGCGTCGCATCACGTCAACTGGGCGGAACCGCACAGGCGTTGTTCCGCGATCTCGGCACGCTGGGGTCGGTCATGGCGCTCTCGCGCAACGACCACGCCGTGCACGAGCGTCACGGCCAGTATCAGAGCATCGAGGCGAATGGCCCGGTCGGCATCGTGCTGGGGCCGGACATCGACCTGCGCATGTTCTTCGGCGGCTGGAAGCACTTCTACGCCGTAACCGAAAACGGCCGCGACAGCATCCAGTTCTTCGACAAGGCGGGCGAGGCGGTACACAAGATCTACCGGACCGATCAGACGGATGCCACCGCGTGGTCGGCCTACATCGACCGCCACGCCGCGCAGGAGATCGCGCCGGTGCGGGTCGAGGGCTTTGAACGGATCGACGAGGCGGACGCTCCCGCCGACGACGGAGCCCTGCGCGCGCACTGGCGCGCGCTCAAGGACACGCACGACTTCTTTGCGATGCTTCGCCAGTTCAAGGTATCGCGGCTGGGCGCGCTGCGCGCGGTCGGCCCGGATCTGGCGCAACGGGTGGACAAGCGCGCCGTGGAGACCGTGCTGGAACACTCCGCCGCCACCGGCCTGTCGATCATGTGCTTCGTCGCCAATCGCGGCATCGTGCAGATCCACACCGGCGCCGTGAAGAAGCTGCTGCGGACGGGGCCGTGGTTCAACGTGCTCGATGAGACCTTCAACCTGCACCTGAACACCGAGGCGGTGGCGTCAAGCTGGGTGGTCAACAAACCCACGGTGGACGGCTGGGTGACGTCGCTCGAACTGTACGGTGAGGACGGCGGGATGATCGTCCAGTTCTTCGGCGAGCGCAAACCCGGGCAGCCCGAACTGCCGGAATGGCGCCATCTGCTCGCGTCGCTGTGCCCGCAGGCACTCGCGGCCTGATTGCCCAGGAGGCTTGGCATGAAAATCCTGCAGTCCGCACTCATTACTGCGCTGATGCCGCTGCTTTGCGCGGCCGGCATTGCCCATGCCGCGCCGCCAGCCCGCGTGGTCGGGCTCGGCGGCCCGGCCACCGAGATCGTCTACGCGCTCGATGCCGGCAAGAGTATGGTCGGCGTCGATTCCTCGAGCATCTATCCACCCGCCGCGCTGAAGTTGCCGAAGGTTGGCTACTATCGCGCGTTCTCCGTGGAAGGCGTGGTCAGCCTGAAGCCGGACCTGGTGCTGGCGCTGGACCATGCCGGTCCGCCACAGGCGCTGGAGCAATTGCGCAAGCTGGGCAGCAAGGTAGTGGTCGTGCCGTCCGAGCCGACGCTGGCCGCGCTGGACCAGCGCATCCTCGGCGTGGCGGCGGCGCTCGATGTACCGAAGCAAGGTCAGGCGCTGGTCGACAAACTGCACACCGAACTCCGTGACATCCAGCCATCTGCGGAAGGGCTGCGGGTGCTGATGGTCAGCAGCCACACCGGCCGGATGCAGGCCGTGGGCGAAAACACCGCCGGCGACGCCATGCTCAAGCTCCTGGGCGCGACCAACGTGCTGGCCGGCCAGCGTGGCTTCAAGCCGTTCTCGGCAGAAGCGGCGGCGGCGCTCAGGCCGGACGTGATCGTCACGACATCAATGTCGATCGACGCTGTCGGCAGCGTCGACGCGTTCCTGGCGCAGCCCGGCCTGAGCGCCACACCCGCGGCCCGCGACAAGCGCATCGTCGTGATGGACGATCTGCTGATGCTCAGCCTCGGTCCGCGCCTTCCCGAGGCGCTACGCCAACTGCGCAACGGCCTTGCCAGCCGGCAGGTGGCAGCACGATGATGCGTGGCCAATGTGGCCGAAGGCCGGGCATGTTGGCCGCCCTGTGCGTCATGCTCGTGATCACCGCGCTCTGGGCAGCCGCCAGCGGGGCATTGTCGATTCCGCACGGCAAGCTCCTGCCCCTGCTCTGGTCACCTGCCGCCGAAGGAGACGATGCCATCTGGCGCAATGTGCTGATCGAGGTGCGGCTGCCGCGCATCGTGCTGGCCATCACCGCCGGCGCGGCGCTGGCGCTGTCCGGCGCGGTGATGCAGGCGCTCTTCCGCAATCCGCTGGCCGAGCCAGGACTGATCGGGATCTCGCTGGGCGGTGCCGCGGGTGCCGTGGCCGCGATCGTGCTGGGCGCCGAAGGGCTCGGCAGCGTCGCGCCCGCCGCATTCGCAGGCAGCCTGATTGCCACCGCCTTCGCCTACGTGCTTGGCACACGGCGCCCGGGCGCGGCCAACCTGCTGCTCGCCGGCGTGGCCATCAATGCGATCTGCGCGGCCGTCGTTGGGTTCTTCACCTATCAGGCCAGCGACGTGCAACTGCGCAACCTGACGTTCTGGAACATGGGCAGCCTTGCCGGCGCTACGTGGTCGATCCTGGCGTGGCTGGTGCCGCTGGTGGCCGCGCTGTGCGCGCTGCTCATGCGTGACTGGCGCGCGATGAACGCGCTGCTGCTCGGTGAACGAGAGGCCCAGCACATCGGCTTCGACCTGAAGCGGCTCCGTCGCCGGCTGATCGTGCTTACCGCGCTGCTGGTAGGGCCGATCGTGGCCGTCAC
Organism: Cupriavidus sp. SHE; assembly: GCF_000812445.1. Lineage (NCBI taxonomy): Bacteria > Pseudomonadati > Pseudomonadota > Betaproteobacteria > Burkholderiales > Burkholderiaceae > Cupriavidus > Cupriavidus sp. SHE. Next base: position 244,105 of record NZ_JWMB01000009.1, read on the forward strand.
GGGGACGATTTCGTTCGTGGGACTGGTCGTGCCGCATCTGATCCGTCTGGCACTAGGCGCCGATCATCGCTGGCTGCTGCCGAACACACTGGCGGGCGGCGCCATCGCCTTGACGCTGGGCGACTGGATGGCACGCACGGTGGTGGTTCCGGCGGAACTGCCGATCGGCATCGTCACGAGCCTGGTGGGCGGGCCCTTCCTGCTCTGGATGCTGACACGCAAAAGAACCTGACGAGCTTAATGAACCTCACGAACCTGACATGCTGATTGCCCGCAATCTTTCATGCAGCCGCGGTCGGCGGCAGATCCTGTCCGGTATCGACCTGACCCTGCCGGCCGGCGAGATGGTCGGCGTGCTCGGTGCCAACGGCGCCGGCAAGAGCACGCTGCTCGGCACGCTGGCAGGTGAACTGCCCGGCGACGACGCGGCGGTGTCGCTCGGCAACCGGGCATTGACGGACTGGCCCGTGGACGAACTGGCCCGCAGCCGTGCGGTGCTACCGCAATCGCCCGGTCTGGGCTTCGACCTGGGTGTGACCGAGGTGGTGGCGATGGGCGGCTATCCGTTTCCAGAGATGGGCAAGCACGCGCTCGAAACCCTGCTGGACCGCGTCCTGGCGCTGGCCGATGTCGCGCATCTGGCCACGCGTTCGTACCAGAGCCTGTCCGGCGGCGAACAGCAGCGCGTGCAGTTCGCCCGCGCGCTGGTGCAGGTGCTGGCCTGCCGCACGGCCGACAGCTACCGCGCGCTACTGCTCGATGAACCGATTTCGAGCCTCGACCCCCGGCACCAGTTGCAGCTGCTCGGCACGGCGCGCAACCTGTGCCGTACCGACGCCCTGGCGGTGCTGGTCGTGCTCCACGACGTCAACCTCGCCGCCCGCTGGTGCGACAGGCTCGTGCTGCTGGCCGATGGCCGTACCGTGGCCAGCGGCACCCCCGCCGACGTGCTGACCCCGCCGAACCTCGCCACGGTGTACGGCATTCCAGCCACCGTCATGGAATCGCCAGTTCACCGAGGCGTGCCGATGGTGGTGTTTGGCTGATTCGGCTGATTCGGCTGATTCGGCTGATTCGGCTGATTCGGCTGATTCGGCTGATTCGGCTGATTCGGCTGATTCGGCTGATTCGGCTGATT
>NZ_JWMB01000101.1:0-1446 GCF_000812445.1 Cupriavidus sp. SHE
TAGAGTGCGAAACGCACTGCGACAGTTGCCCAGTCCATTGCAGCTTACTTGACGGTGAAGGTGATATTGCCGTTGATCGGATGGGTGTCGGACGACACAGCGCGCCATTCCACACGATAGTTGCCGGGGCTGAGCGGCTGCGTAGGCGTGACCACCATGGTCTTGGGATCGTCGCCGCCGGCGACCTTTGCTGCGATCTTCATCGGCGAGTGGTCAGCCATGCCCGGCATGCCGGTCATCAGCAGATTTGCGCCTGAGAACTGCGTCGAAAGATTCTCCGAGAACTTCAGTTCGATCTTTTGGGGAGCGGCGACTTCCGCCTTGTCAGCGGGTGTCGATGTGAGCAGCTTCGGGTGCGCAAAGGCCACGGAGCTGACGAGCAATGCGGCAGCCGCGAGGGTCGCACGAATAGTGAGGCGTGATGCTTGCATGAAAAACTCCAATTGCTGGTGGGGTGAGAAAGGATAAAGACGATCAGAACCACATGCGAATACCCGCGACGAAGCGCGTCTCGCCGCTGCGACCGCCGGAGGCTCGGACCATGTTTGCGGTATTGCCAAAGCTTTGCGAGCGTTCGATACCGATGTACGGCGCAAACTGCCGGCTAAATTCATAGCGCAATCGCACTCCGACAGCGCCGCTGGAAAGGCCACTGCCGATACCGATTTCGGGGTCGTTCTTGCCGTACAGGCTGGCTTCCAACCTGGGCTGCAAGATCAGCCTCTGGGTCAGCAGCAAATCATACTCACCGGAAAGGCGCAGCGCGGTTCGTCCCTCGGTGCCGACATAGCCGGTTGCCTCGACTTCGAACCAGTAAGGCGCCAACCCTTGCACACCGAACGCAAGCCAGTTGCGTGCAGGGCGCCCATAGCCGGCGTCGTTCCGGACACCCAGTTGGGTGTCCCAATACGTGGCAATGGCGTGTCCCCACAACAGTTCGGTGCGGGCTTCGGGAACCTTGCCCTTTTCCACCTCGCCTTCTGCCTTGATCACGAACTTGTTGAACGCATTCCCAATCCACGCCTGCGCTTCGTAGGATGCCGCATTGCTTTCGTTGCCTTTGGTCCATTCAAGGCGATCAACGAGAACGGACGCGAAGATATGTTCGTCCGCCATATGCAGCGACCGGCTGGGGCCAATCGCGTATTGGCCGACGCCGAGCTTTGCGCCGTCGGAATAAGCATCTGGATCTCTGGCGTCCGGCGGAGCGCTTCCACCCTGCATCTGCATGGCGCCATGATCCATGCCCTGCATTGAGCCCTGGTCCATGCCTTGCATTTTGCTGTGGTCCATGCCCTGCATTGAGCCCTGGTCCATGCCTTGCATCTTGCTGTGGTCCATGCCCTGCATTGAGCCCTGGTCCATGCCTTGCATCTTGCTGTGGTCCATGCCCTGCATCGAGCCCTGGTCCATGCCCTGCATCTTGCTGTGGTCCATGCCCTGCAT
>NZ_JWMB01000102.1:0-7859 GCF_000812445.1 Cupriavidus sp. SHE
TTCCTGCCCGCTGATCGCGTCACTACAGGGTGGAGCAAGCTTGGCAGGTTCGGCTATGCCTTAGCGTGCTTTATTTTCCGTTTTCTGAGACGACCCCAGGGATGCCGTATCGAGCTGGATAGCCGCGCGGGCTTGCAATGTTCGCGCGCGGCGACACGCCGTTATTCCGTTCCCGGGACATCCCCAGCATCTTGGAGGGATGTCATGTCATTTGTTGTCCTGCCTGTCGTGCTGTCGGCTCTGGCGTCCCTGATTGCAGTGGCGAAACTCTCTCGTGTCCGCGCACGGGCCAATGCCCGCAGCGGCCGTCATTTGCGGCAACGCAGCAAGCCTCATTCACTCCACCGCTGAAGGACAACAGCAATGCGATGGCTGTCCTTCCTGTTGGTAGGCGTCTCCAGCGGCGTGGCGTTCGCCGCCGCGATTGTTCCCGGCTTCGGGCGTCGCAGGTCGCATTCCGGCGGGCCAACGGAATCAGTGCAATCCAGCAACCATGCAAGGGAGATCGCCCATCTGTCGCCCGCGCCCGGCATGAACGAACTAGCCGGCTCGATCGCGCATGAACTGAACCAGCCGCTGACGGCTATCACCAGCAATGCTCAGGCGGCCAGGGAGTATCTGGCATCGGGGCCCTGCGACCCCGCCGAGGTGCGGGAGATCCTGGACGATATCGTCGCCGATGCGTCTCGCGCGAGCGAGATCGTCAGGCGGGTGAGGGCATTGATCCTGGGCGAAGCCCCTTCGGCGATTCACTTCAATGTCGGCGAGGTCGTAGATCAGGCGATTGCCCTCGTCGATGCCAATGCGCGGGCACGTAGCGTTCTGGTGTCGCGCGAAGTTGCCGATTCGCTGCCCCGCGCCGTTGGCGACCCGATGGAAATCCAGCTGGTGCTGCTCAATCTGCTGAGCAACGCTCTCGATGCGGTCGAATCCGTGCGCCCGCACGGCGAACGCTCAGCGTCGATCCTGGCGCAGGAACGCAATGGAATGGTCGTCGTTTCGGTGCGCGACAACGGCTGCGGCGTCGAACCGGGGCAGCTCGAGCGTATCTTCCAGCCGTTCTATTCGTCGAAGCACAAGGGCATGGGGTTGGGGCTGTCTTTCAGCCGCGCCCTGGTGGAGCGCAATGGCGGACGCCTGTCGGCGATCCGCAACAGCAACACGGGTATGACTTTTGAACTATCGCTGCGCACGGAAGACGCGTCGCAGGACCTGCGCGGGTCGGTATTGCCACTGGCACCGCGCGGCATCCATCCGCTCCATCACGGAGGAAAGAACGATGAACGCAATGCAGCCAACGGTATGTATCGTCGATGACGACGACAGTGTGCGACGTGCCCTGGCACGCGTCCTTGGCGCCCATCGGTATCACACCAGTTGCTTCGATTCCGCCAAGCGCTTTCTGGATAACGTCGAACTGGAGAATTCGCCGATCTGTGCCGTGGTCGACCTGCAGATGCCAGACATGGACGGCATCGCCTTGCAGCAGACGCTGAGCCAGCGGGTTCCCGTCGTCATCCTCACCGGACATGCCGACGTGTCCAAGGCGGTACAGGCCATGCAGGCGGGCGCGATAGATTTTCTCGAGAAGCCGGTGCAGGACGGGCTGCTTCTGGCCGCGGTCGAACGGGCGTGTGAACGCGCGCGGGAACAGTTCGCGCGCAAGGCCGAACTCCGCGTGCTGCGGCAGAAGATCGAGCGGCTGACGCCCAGAGAGCGTGAAGTCCTGGGCTGGATCGTGTCGGGCCTGCGCAACAAGCAGGTGGCCAGCGAACTTGGGACCGTGGAAAAGACCATCAAGGTGCATCGCGCGCACGTGATGCAAAAGCTCGAAGTTGACTCGCTTCCAGCCCTGGTCCGCATTGCCGACAAGATGGGCATGGGGATCGTCGCGCGCACCTGACCCCGCGCTGGCTCCCCCGTTTGGACCATCGTCCAATATCGCCGGACGCCGGTGTCTCGTAGCCTTGGGGAAGGCAACTTCTTCCCCGCGGTCTACGCGGTCGACGTTAACCTGGCGCGGATATGGGGTCTTCAGGACAATTTGCGGTGGTTATCGACGATGACGAGTCCGTTGCGCGCGCCATCTCGCGGTTGCTGCGCGCCGCCGGCATCGCTGTCGATACCTTCACAAGCGGCACGGTATTCCTGGACCAGATCCTGTCACAGCCGGCTTATCGGCCTGCGTGCGTGATCCTCGACGTCAGCATGCCCCATCTCGACGGCCTTGAAGTGCAGCGCCGTCTCGGCGGATTGTCATTGCCGATCATCTTCATTACCGCCCACGACGTGCCCGAGGCCCGCAACAAGGCGCTCTCCGCCGGCGCAATTGGATACCTGCGCAAACCTTTCAATACGCAACAGCTCATCGAACTCGTGCGGGGTGTGATGACGTCTTGAGTTATCTGACGTGACGGTATTTGGTCCTTGGTCCAATTGCGATTTAGACTCGAAGCGGCACACTCTCAACAATACGGGGCCGACATGCGTCCGCCGCGCGTGGCATTGGCGCCGTGACAAGGATCGAACATGGCACTTCTGATGATTTCCAACCTCAACCCGGATACCACCGAGGAGCAGGTGAAAGAGTTCCTCGGTCGTTACGGGTTTCCGGCGTACGACGAATTCGAACTCCAGGAAGGAGACGGTACGCGCCCGGCGGTCACACTGACATTCCATGCCGTGGACGAAGCCGCGTTGCAGCATTTCGTCCCGCGCATCCATGACGTGTTCTGGAATGGCCACCGGATCAATGCGCTGGTGTTGAGAGAACGCTTCAACTGACCACGCAGGCAACACATCAACCACGCAGACGGCGAGGACGCGCCAGCAAGCAGGCGGGCGCGTAGCGGAGGAGCAAGCAATGGCGAGTGGGCTGGAGTCCAAGGGCAGGCAGTATGCGTTCATGTTCCTCACCGCACTGGCAGTAGCGGGATGCGGAAAGCAGGAGGCGAAGGGGCCGGCCGCGCCGCCCGTGACCGAGGTTGGGGTCGTCAAGGTCGATCTCCACGACGTACCCGTCGCGTTCGAGTTCGTCGGGCAGACCGAGAGCTCGCAGCAGGTTGAAATCCGGGCGCGGGTCAACGGTTTCCTGGAGCAACGGCTCTATACCGAAGGCACGATGGTCAAGGCGGGGCAGGTGCTGTTCCGCATGGACCAGAAGCCATTCAAGGCCGCGCTGGACGCGGCCATGGCCGAACTGGCGCAGCAACAGGCGCGCCTGACCACCGCGCGCCAGAACCTTGCCCGCGTGCGCCCGCTGGCGGCCAAGAATGCGTTGAGCCAGAAGGATCTCGACGACTCCGTTGGGCAGGAGCAGGGCGCCGCCGCCGCGGTGGAGCAGGCCAAGGCCAACGTGACAAACGCCCGTCTGAATCTGGACTACACGACGATCACCGCGCCGGTCTCCGGGTTATCCAGCTACGCCAAGAAGCAGGTCGGTTCGTATATCGACGCGAGCAACAGCTTGCTGACTTACGTCGCCAAACTCGATCCAATCTGGGTCAATTTCAGTCTGTCAGAGAACGAGGTCCTGCAGTACCAGTCCCAGCAGGCGTCCGGGCAGTTGAAGATGCCGCCGCGCGGCTCGATGGAGGTGGAGATCGTGCTGGCGGATGGTGCGACCTATGGCAAGCGCGGCCACATCACGTTTGCCGATGCATCGTTCAGCTCCGAGACTGGCACCTATCTGCTGCGCGCGGAATTCCCGAATACCGAAGGCGCGCTGCGTCCGGGGCAATTCGTGCGCGTCCGCGTGCTTGGCGCGGAGCGCACGCGCGCGATCACGGTGCCGCAGGCGGCCGTGGTGCAAGGGCAGCGTGGACAGTTTGTCTGGACCGTCGGCAAGGACAACAAGGCTGAGACCAGAGTGGTGGATGTCGGCGAATGGGCGCAGGGCAACTGGATCATCCGCTCCGGCCTGCGCGAAGGCGATACCGTGGTGGTCGACGGCACGGTGCGCCTCGCCCCCGGCGCGCCCCTCAAGCCAGTGGCCGCGCCTCCCCAGCCCGTGTCCACCGAACGGCCGCCTGGCCCCCCGGGCGCCGCGCCCACGCCAGCTTCGGCCCCAACCGCCGCCCCTGAGAAGGGGGCGACGTCATGAAGCTTTCACACTTCTTTATCGACCGTCCGATCTTCGCATCGGTCCTGTCGATCATCATCGTCGTTGGCGGTCTGGTTGCCATGGTCAACCTGCCGATCGCGCAGTTCCCGGACATCACACCGCCGACCATCACCGTCACCACGACCTATCCGGGCGCCAGCTCGGACGTGGTGGCACAGAACGTCGCGGCCCCGATCGAGCAGCAGGTCAACGGCGCGGACAACATGCTGTACATGTCGTCCACCAGTTCGTCCACCGGCAACATGACGCTGACCGTGTACTTCGAGATCGGCACGGACCCGTCACTGGCACAGGTGGACGTGCAGAACCGCGTGAACCTGGCGCTGCCGACGTTGCCTGACGCGGTGACCAAGCAGGGCGTGAGCGTGCAGAAGCGTTCGTCGGCCTTCATGATGGTGATCGCGGTCTATTCGCCGGATAACAGCTATCCGCAGACCTTCGTCGATAACTTCACGAACATCTACATTCTCGATGCGCTCAAGCGCATCCCCGGTGCCAACCAGGCGTCGATCTTCGGCACGCCCGACTACGCCATGCGTATCTGGCTGAAGCCGGACCGGATGGCCCAGCTAGGCATCACCGTCGAAGATATCAAGAACGCGGTGGCCAACCAGAACGAGCAGTTCTCCGCTGGCCGAATAGGACAGTCACCCACCGACGGGCCGGTCACACTGACCTTCCCGGTGACGACGAAGGGCCGGATGACCGAGCCGGCCGAGTTCGAGAACATCATTCTGCGCGCCGCCTCGGGTGACGCAGCGCTGGTGCGGCTCAAGGATGTCGCCCGTGCCGAACTGGGCTCGAAGGATTATTCGTTGCGCAGCCGCTACAAGGGCAAGACCGCCACGCTGCTGGCGGTCTATCAGCAGCCGGGCGCCAACGCCCTGGCCGTGGCCGAGCAGGTCCGAAAAACGCTGGAGGAAGTGAAGAAGAGCTTCCCGCCGGGCATGGAGTATGAAGTCGCGCTGGATACCACCGAGTTCGTGCATGAGTCGATCAACGAGGTGGTGCATACGTTGCGCGACGCGGTGATCCTGGTGATCCTGGTCGTGTTCCTGTTCCTGCAGAGCTTCCGCGCCACGCTGGTCCCGATTCTGGCCGTGCCGGTGTCGATCATCGGCACGTTCATGGCCATGTCGGCGTTCGGCTTCTCGGTCAACATGCTGACGTTATTCGGGATGGTGCTGGCCATCGGCATTGTGGTGGACGACGCGATCGTCGTGATCGAGAACGTCGAACGGAACATGGTCGAGTTCAAGATGCCGCCCAAAGAGGCGGCCAAGCACGCCATGGACGAGGTGGGCGGCCCGGTGATCGCGATCGTGCTGGTGCTGCTGGCCGTGTTCATCCCGGTGGCGTTCCTGTCCGGCATCACGGGCCAGTTGTACAAGCAGTTCGCCATTACGCTGGCGGTGTCGGTGCTGCTGTCCGGTGTCGTCGCGCTGACCTTGTCGCCGGCACTGGCGGCCATCCTGCTTAAACCGGGCTCCCACGAAAAGAATCGCTTCTTCCGCTGGTTCAACCGCAGTTTCGATCGGCTCGTTGAAGGGTACGGCAGGTCGATCCAGCTCATCATCCGGCGCTCGGTGATATCGCTGGCAATCGTGGCCGCGCTGATCGCAGTCAGCGTGCTGATGTTCATGCGCATCCCGTCGTCGTTCCTGCCGGTGGAAGACCAGGGTTATCTGCTGGGCGCGGTGATCATGCCCGATGCGGCCAGCCTGGACCGCACGTCCGCGTTGTCCTCGCGCGCCGCGGACTGGTTCTCCAAGCAACCGGGCGTCAAGGCGGTGGCAGTACCGGACGGCTACAGCCTGATCGACTCGCAGAACAAGTCCAATGCCGGCACGCTGTTTGTCACCCTGAAGGGCTTTGGCGAGCGCGGCAAGGGCGAAAGCGCGGCGGACCTGATCGCGAAGGCCAACAAGGAGTTCTCCACCTACCGCGAGGGTGTCGTGGTGCCGGTCAATCCGCCATCGATCCCGGGCCTGGGTACGACCGGCGGCTTCGAGTTCTGGCTGCAAAGCACCGGGGATGGCACCTATCCGCAACTCGAGGAACGCGTCAGGGCGTTTATCGCCAAGGCCCATCAGCGGCCCGAACTGCGTGGCGTGACCAGCACGATCAATACGCGCTCCAGACAGTTGCTGGTGGACCTCGACCGTGAGCGCGCGGAAACCCAGGGCGTGGCGGTAGAGTCGGTCTACTCGGCCTTGCAGACGATGTTCGGCTCGCTCTACGTCAGCCAGTTCCCGAAGAACAGCCGTCTGTTCCAGGTGATCCTGCAGGCGGAGCCCAAGTACCGTTCGCGGCCCGACGACCTCGACAACGTCTACGTGCGCAATGCCAAGGGAGACATGGTCCCGATCAAGGCCGTGACGAATTCGCGCTGGGTCTCTGGCGCGGATCTGGTCACGCGGTTCAACAACTTCCCCGCAGCGAAGATTACTGGCGACGCCGCACCGGGGTATAGCTCCGGGCAGGCGCTTACAGCGATGGAAGAGGTAGCCCACGAAGTCCTTGGCGAAGGCTACAGCTTTGCGTGGAGCGGACAGGCGTACGAAGAGAAGAAGGCAGGGTCCACTGCCGCGCTGGTCTTCGCCTTCGCATTGCTGATGGTGTTCCTGATCCTGGCCGCCCAGTACGAAAAATGGTCGTTGCCGCTGGGCGTGCTGCTGGCGGTGCCATTCGCGTTGTTTGGCGCGCTAATGGGCATCTTGCTGCGGGGTATGGAAAACGACGTGTATTTCCAGATCGGGTTGACCGTGCTGATCGCGCTGGCGGCAAAGAATGCCATCCTGATCTTCGAGTTCGCCGTGGAAATGCAAGAGAAGGAAGGGCTGGGCCCGTTCGACGCCGCGGTCAAGGCAGCCAAGATGCGTCTGCGTCCGATCATCATGACTTCGCTGGCCTTCATCCTGGGTTGCGTGCCGCTGGCCATCGCCAGCGGGGCATCCGCCGCCAGCCGTCAGTCGCTCGGTACCGGCGTGATTGGCGGGATGCTCGGCGCGACCGTTATCGCCATCTTCTTCATCCCGATGTTCTTCTGGGGCCTGGAGCAGCGCAGCGAGAAGAGGAAGGGCAAGCAGCCGGCTTCAGGCACTGGGACTGGGACCGGGCCAGGGGCGGGGCCGGCGAGTGACACCGAGGCTACTCCGGGAGGCACGTCATGAAGCACCGCACGGTGTCCCGATTGATGCTTCTCGCCACGCTGGCCGCCGGCGGGTGCGCGGTCGGGCCGGACTACGTTCGTCCGCCTGTCGATGTTCCGCAGGCCTACCGCTTCGCGGACGAAGGTATCAGCGTGGCGCAGACACCGGCCACGTATTGGTGGTCGCAGATGAACGATCCGGTGCTGGACGGGCTGATTGCCACAGCGCGGGCCAACAACAAGGACTTGCTGATTGCCGCGGCACGGGTCGAGGAGTACTACGGCCGTGTCATGACCACCCGGTCTGGCCTGTTCCCTCAGGTGGGGATCGAGGCTGGCGGTGGGCGCCAGCGCATCAGCACCACCAATGGCACGGCGCTGCCGATCAACAACCCGTTCAACCAGACGCACGTCGCCGCCACCGCATCCTGGGAAATCGACCTGTTTGGCCGGATACGCCGCCTGACCGAGGCGGCCAAGGCTGACTGGCAGGCCAGCGAACTGGCGCGTCGGAGCACGGAAATCTCGGTGGTCGCCGCGACGGCCAGCGCCTATATCACGCTGCGGGATCTCGATAACCGCCTG
>NZ_JWMB01000103.1:0-4663 GCF_000812445.1 Cupriavidus sp. SHE
GCTGCGGTGCCTGCCGCCATGGACCAACGCCCCGTGGCGCCGTCGTTGTTGTAGTTGCCGACCGGTGTGCCGGTGTCGTTGACGCTGTAGTAGTGCGTCTGCGCGGCTGCAATAGCCTGGTTGGTGGCATACAACTGGCTGCCGTTGATGGCGTCCGTGCTCTTGGCACTGACGTCGCCGGCCGCGACATTGATGATCTGCCGTTCCGTTCCCGCGCCGCCTACGGACACCACGCCGTTGGCTGCGGAGCCCGCACCGGCAAACGTATAGTTCTTGCCAACAATCGTGGTACCCGTCACGGTTGTGGCAGGGCGATCGGTCGAAGCGTTGCCCAGCACTACGCTGTTGTCCTGCGTAGTCGTCACACCGCTGCCGATCACAAACGTGTTGTCGTTGGCAATCGTGTTGTTGTTGCCGAGACTGTAGCTACCGCTGCCCGTGATGGTGGTCGGATCGCCGATCGCACCACTATTGTTTCCGCTGACAACGTTCCCAGTGCCGATGCTCAGAGACTGCGCGCCGGTTGCCTTTGTGTTGTTGCCGATCGCAATGGTGCTTGCTGTCGTCGCACTGCTTCCGGTTCCAATTGCGACAGCGCCGTCGCCAGTTGCGGCGGCGCCAATCGTTCCGTTACCGCCGATGGCCACCGAACCAACACCACTGGACATCACCGAATAGCCGATCGCCACTGAACCCGTGTTGAGCGCACTCGCCGACTGGCCAATCGCCGTCGATGCATTGCCAAGTGCTTGCACGCCAGCGGAGTTGGCATGTCCACCGATTGCAATGGCGTCGGTACCGTTAGCCTGCGCCTGATCCCCGATCGCGACCTGCGAACCGCTGCCGTTGGCATTCGACGTGGTGCCGATTGCAACCGGCGAGCCACCGTTGCCCGCGCTAACCACAGCGCTGGCCGCAGTGCCGATCGCAACGGGGCCACCGCCGTACTGCGTGGTGGCCTTGGCGCCTTGACCGATCGCCGTGGCGCCAGTCTGCGTCGGCGTTCCGCCCTTTCGGCTGGCAGCCGTTGCGCCGTCGCCGATTGCCACCGATTCGGTAGTGTTGGCCGATGCGCCCGCGCCCGTGCCCCCGCCAATGGCCACGGAGCCCGACCCCGTTGCCGAGGAACCGGTGTTTGCCCATTGCGCAGAGGCAGTGACAGGTCCCAGAGCCGGCAGAAGCATGAGGGCTGTCATTGCCGCCCTCGCCATTCTGCGCACGCCCACGGCGCGGGTAGCTCGCTTGCCGTTCTTGCCATGTGCCTTGGCGGCCTCGCTGGCCACTACCCAGGTATTCAGCGCCGAGTTCCAGATTAGGCGATAGATCTTGTTCATTTGGATTCACTCACTCTAGCAATTGTCAATCCCTGGGCTTCCGCGAAGGGGTTTGTGTATTGGCTGGCCGTTTCATCAACGGGGCCGTTGCTTGGAGTGTGGGAAATCCAATGGGGGATATTTATAGGAAATTTCCCAAATGAATAGAAGGACTTGGATTTTGGGATTATTCAACCGTCTCGCTAGGAAATTTCCTAATCTTCGCGGAAGCGGGTCCCAGCTGACCTTGGTGTGTTGGAGCGCTGTGCGGGTTAGTCGCACGGATTGTGACTGGTGATTGGGCGCTGGCACCGATGTCATCGGCAGAGGTATTCGATGACGAGTGCAGATATGACTCATAGTCATCTCGACAACGTTCCAGAGCAACCTGGAAGGTTATCCATGCGCCATGAGGGCCTCTCGGGCGCTCGTATTTTTGACCGAATTTTTGGTTGATGAAGCAATTAAATTGCGAGTCATGGCCGCAACGGCGCTCTTAAGCGCTGCCCCGTTCTTGCGGCTTGAGGCGATTCCGCGATCCCTAATGGCGGCTATTCATGGTAGGGCGAATTGGGCACTTCCCATTACTTTGGGAAATTTCGTCGTATGTATTAGGAATATTACGGCGAAATAAGACGTCGTGTCGCAATGTATTTATATCTGATTAAAGCGAAGCTTCATTCATTGCTATAGAACTACTTCTAGTAATGCCATGAGAGCCATTCAATCGCACACGTCGGCCGGACCGCACGTCCTTGCGCGGCTTTATCCGAGCGCCCGGTACCAAGGCCGCTAAAAACCGTGTAGAGCGCGCCGACGAAATGACTGATAACCGATAGCCGGCCAGCAGGCAATACAAAAAGGCCGGATATCTGTCGCGTAATTCCACAGTCGCCCAGGCAGCTTCCCACTCATCGAATCTACAAAGCTCGCGGGCTCATGGAGCCCGCATGGAGAAGTATTGTGAACAAGATCTATCGCCTGATCTGGAACTCGGCGCTGAATACCTGGGTAGTGGCCAGCGAGGCGGCCAAGTCACATGGCAAGAACGGCAAGCGAGCTACCCGTACCGTTGGCGCGCGCGGAATCGCCAAGGCAGCAATGACTGGCCTCATGCTTCTGCCGACTCTGGGACCTGTCACTGCCTCTGCCCAATGGTCAAACACCGGTTCCTCGGCAACGGGGTCGGGCTCCGTGGCCATTGGCGGGGGCACGGGCGCGGGCGCATCGGCCAACACGACCGAATCGGTGGCAATCGGCGACGGCGCAACGGCAACCAGCCGAAAGGGCGGAACGCCGACGCAGACGGGCGCCACGGCGATCGGTCAAGGCGCCAAGGCCACCACGCAGTACGGCGGTGGCCCGGTTGCGATCGGTGCTCAGTCCAGTGCAGTGGTCAGCACAGGCAACGGTGGCTCGCCGGTTGCAATCGGCACCACGTCGAATGCCAACGGCAGCGGTTCGCAGGTCGCGATCGGGGATCAGGCGCTGGCCAACGGTACCGACGCCATTGCAATCGGTGGGCATGCCAACTCCGCTGGCGTGCAGGCACTTGGCAACGAGTCGACCGCAATCGGTCAGTCAGCGAGCGCGCTCAACACCGGTTCGGTGGCGATCGGTTACTCGGTGACGTCCAGTGGCGTGGGCTCCGTGGCGATTGGCGGTAACGGAACGATTGGTTCCACCGCGACGGGTAACGGTGCGCTGGCAATAGGTTCCGGTGCCAATGCAACCGCCGACAACACGGTTGCGCTGAGCACGGGCGCGAGTGCCGCATCCGTCGGTGCCATCGCTGTTGGCAATAGCGCCAACGCCAGCTACAACTCGGATATCGCCATCGGTACGAACGCGTCCGCCAACGGCTACGGTACGGGCGTCTCGGCCCCTTACGCTGCCGAGGCAATCGGCTATGGCGCCACCGCCAACAATTCGCTGGCTATGGCAGTGGGTACGCTGGCGACAGCCAGCGGACTGAGTGCAACCGCGATTGGCAACAACACCAAGGCGCTCGGGGACGGTTCGGTGGCCGGCGGCGTAGGCGCCAACGCCAAGGGCAGCAATGGCGTCGCACTGGGTTCGGGTGCCAATGCCTGGTGGAGCAGCGATATCGCCATGGGCTGGAAGGCTCAGGCCGGGTTGAGCACGGACACCAACAATGCGGGCAACATCGCCATCGGCCAGAACGCATCGGCTTCCGGCGGTAGTGCCACCGCTATCGGTGTGGCGTCTACTGCCACAAACTTTGGCGTAGCCATGGGTCTGTCCTCGAGCGCTACGGGTTCCAACTCGGTGGCGCTGGGCTACAACACCAAGGCCTCCAGCGGCCAGACCGCAGCCCTGGGCTATGCTGCCCAGGCGACCGGCCTGGACGCCACGGCGCTGGGATACGGTTCCACCGCCTCCGCGCAGGAAACACTTGCCGTCAGCCACGGTGCCGTGGCATCGGCCGCCCAGGCAACGGCCGTGGGTTACAAGGCGAGTGCTTCGGCGTTGAATGCCCTCGCCATTGGCGCGGGTGATGCCACCAACCCCGGTGCCGTTGCAGCCGGGCAATACTCCATCGCCGAAGGCTACAAGGCCAGCACCGATACGACGTCGAACAGCGGCATTGCAATCGGCAACGGTGCCGCGCTGACTGGCGCTCCCAACGGCATTGCAGTTGGCACTGGCGCAGCATCACTGGGCGCCAACAGTGTGGGTATCGGCTCTTCCGGCACCGCCTATGGCAATGGCGCGGTCGCCATCGGTCAAAACGCGGTTGCTGGTGTTGCGGGTAGTGCATCGACCGTCACCAATGGTATTGCGATCGGCAACGGCGCCAAGGCGACGGGCAAGCAGACTATCAGCATCGGTACCGGCAATGTCGTCAGCGGCGCAAACTCCGGCGCCTTCGGCGATCCGACCACGATTACGGGCAGCGGCAGCTACAGCCTCGGCAACAACAACACGATCGCCAACAACAACGCGTTTGTGATCGGCAGTGGTGTGACGACTACGCAGGACAACAGCGTAGTGCTGGGCAACGCTTCGACCGATCGCCCTGCCACAACCGTGACGGGTACCACGATTGTTGGCAAGAACTATACGTTTGCCGGTGCGGGCTCCGCAGCCAACGGCGTGGTGTCCGTAGGTGGCGCGGGAACGGAACGGCAGATCATCAATGTCGCGGCCGGTGACGTCAGTGCCAAGAGCACGGACGCCATCAACGGCAGCCAGTTGTATGCCACCAACCAGGCGATTGCAGCCGCGCAAACGCACTACTACAGCGTCAACGACACCGGCACACCGGTCGGCAACTACAACAACGACGGCGCCACGGGGCGTTGGTCCATGGCGGCAGGCACCGCAGC
>NZ_JWMB01000104.1:0-5191 GCF_000812445.1 Cupriavidus sp. SHE
TCGGTCGAGCCTGGAAAGTGGATTGCTAATGAAGAGGCCTTTGCGCAGCGATGGAAGACCCCTGGTCACAAGCTCGCGGTCATGCGGCACGAGACGTTTCATCGACTGAGACCGCTGCTCGGTGGCGACACAACTGTGATCGGTCGACAAGGCGTCAACGTCCTGGTGCAGAAGCCATGAGGGTCCCGTTACGATTTGTGCGGTTTCTTGGTGCGGGAGCTACGGCAACCGCCGCCCACTATGCAACGCTAATAGCGCTGGTCAGGTTCGGGGCCGCAGCGCTTCCGGCATCTGCCGCCGGTAGTGTTGTTGGTCTTTTGGCGCACTACTTCATCAGCAGCCGATGGGTGTTCACACAAGTCCAACCACAACGCGCCACCTTCGGACGGTTCATTCTAGTTGGCGCTCTGGCATTTTCTCTCAATTCGCTACTGCTGTGGATAGGACTAGCGCTGGGGCTGCACTACCTCGTTGCACAGGTTTTGTCGACCATTTCGGTCATGCTGGTCAACTACGTAATCCATGCAAATTGGACGTTCATGAATGGAGCGATGCGATGAATGCCACCAACCTGCTGCCAGAGAAGATCTCGGTCGTCGTGCCGCTCTTCAATGAAGAAGCTGTCCTGCCACAATTTCACTTTCGGCTTCTCCGCGTGATGGATGGATTGGCATCGAACTACGAGATCATCTACGTGGACGACGGCAGCCGCGATCGATCACTGGCGGTTGCACACAATCTCAAGGCGGCCGAAGCGCGCGTCGGCATTGTCGAACTGAGTCGCAACTTCGGCAAGGAAGCCGCGCTAACGGCGGGCCTCGACGTGGCAAGCGGCGACGCCGTTGTGATCATCGACGCCGATCTGCAGGATCCGCCCGAACTGATTCCCTCGTTGATCGAGAAATGGCGAGAGGGGTTCGACGTGGTGTACGCCACGCGCACCTCCCGAGATGGCGAATCGTTCCTCAAGAAGTTCACCGCGCACTGGTTTTACCGTCTGATGGGCAAGCTCAGCGATACGGAGATTCCGGCCGACACCGGCGACTTCCGCGTAATGAGCCGTCGTGCCGTTGCCGCCCTCGGACAACTCCGGGAGCAGCACCGCTTCATGAAGGGGCTGTATGCCTGGATCGGATTTCGGCAGACCGCAGTCTTGTATCGGCGCGACGCCCGGGCATCCGGGAAGACCAAGTTCAACTACCGCAAGCTGTTGCGTTTTGCCGTGGATGGCATCACTGCCTTTTCCACCGTGCCGCTCAAGTTTGCGACCTCGATCGGCCTGCTTGTTGCCGTTCCCGCATTTGGCATGGCCGCCTTCATCGTTGGCAAGACGCTGCTTTACGGCGACCCCGTACACGGCTACCCATCCATGATGACTGTCCTGCTTCTGCTGGGCGGCCTGCAACTGGTTTTCCTAGGCGTGCTTGGGGAATATGTTGGGCGTCTGTTCAATGAAGTCAAGCGGCGGCCAGTGTATCTGGTGGCAAGCTATACGGCGCCGATCGGCCACGGCACCCCCACCGCCGAGCCAGGGCAAGTGGCCGTAGCGACACGGGGTGGCACCCCGCCTGCAGCAATCTTCCACGCACCCGGGTGCCCGGAAGGCAAAGCTCCGGGCCTCTCCGAGGCTTCTCCGCGGGATGCCATCCTCACGAAAACCCTTGCGCCAAGCCGGTAGACAGCCCGCGTACCATGCTCTCTCACGACATGGCCAGCAACTGGATCATGACGTTTTCGAAAGAAAGAGCCTCGTATCCAACTTATTCCGTTCTTCGCGTCCACCGACGTGTTCTAGGACGTCAAATGCACCCAGAACATCGAATGCGTCGATGTACGGAATAGCACGGACATCCATCTGCAACAACTGAGCTTTGCATTTGCGCTGCCCCTGCATCAGGGCGTGCAACGATGCCTCGCCGCCGACCAGGCGTGCACGAGGGAAGCGGGCCTCGATCGCGCGCAGATTCTCAGCGGTCCCACAACCGACGTCCATGAACGAGCGCAAAGCCGGAAAGTAGCGCTGCAGCGCTTCTAGGATCAGTTTACGGCGATAGACGAACCAGAAGTGCGTCGCTTCGAGCCTCTCGTATTCAACGAAGAGCGGTTCGTGAAAGCCATCGTGGTCGACCATCATGGCCGGTGCCAGACAGTGCACGCCCGCGAGAACATGAGGCTGCCAATTGCATGCGGTGCACGCCCACACGTCAATTTCGAGCGGGGCCTTGCATTGATTACAGATGCGCATCGCTGTCTCTCCAATATCGTGCGCGCGCGACACAGCCAAGCGACACATCGCGCACCGCAACATAATTGCGCTGCCTCGCTCGCGCAGGGACGGGTGCAGGCAGGCTTGTTTCGTCTTCGATCAGGCCGAAGGACGACGTCTAAGAGGTGGAGGTAGCCAACCCAGTGGTTGCGTGGGAGGCTTCAGAGATGGCGAGAGGGCGGGCGGAGCACCGTCTCAGGAGTTGTGCTCGCAAATATCCACGGGACAGACGCCGGTGGCACGCCGTTCAGGGACAATGCTTGAGCCCCCAAGAAGGCAACGAGAGCAAGTGGCGAGGCGGCCGAGCAGGCAGAACAAGCTTGACAGCCGCGGGCCTTGCCGTGCGTTTTGTTTAGCGAACGGTGATGCGAACTCGGATCGCAGTGTGCGTTCACCTCGTGAGTGACGTCAATGACGGCAAGGGAAGTATAGCCGGCACCGTGCCTCAGCTCGGTCAGCTCGCTGCACGAAAGAGTAGCCGCTGCGCCAACGCTCTGAACCGGCAACGTCAATACAAGGAGCCAAAGCGAGAGGTGTCGCAACAGCTTTTTCATCCGGCGGCATCAGCATCTATTGATGGCGGGAGTCTACAGAAGACTCCTGTCATTAGAATGACGGGGACATGACAGACTCGGCACCCTGGACGTCTTCAAACGACCGCCCTGCGTCGCAGTAACGAGGCCGCCAAGATCTGGAAGCGGCGCCTCGATAAACGCATTCACTCATGTATGAAGTCCCAATGCCGCGCGCCCGGCGTCCGCAAGCCTGCAGGCAACTCAAACGACCAGCCGGCAGGCGAGTAAATCAGTGGCCTGGTGAACCGTGAGAGCCATCTCGCGGGCGACGATCAAGCTCGCGTCGCCCATGTTCGACACGGTGATGGGGCTGGCGATACGAATCGTGCAGAGCGGGACCATGCCCGTAGAAAGGTCGCGCATCATGTGCCACCGCGACCGCAGGCACATGATGCGCGGCGCCCGCCGAGCGTAACCAGTAGACATCTTTCTCGCCGTAACCGTCGTGCGTCTGCGCGGTGGCATAACCGAATCCAATGGCCAGCGCGGTTCCGACCAAGATGGGAAGCTTTTTCATGTTTTATCCTTTGTGTTTGTAGCGGATGGAAGCATATGTCTTTGGCACTGCCCGCTGTGTTCGCATTTCCCTACAAGTGTGAGCGCTTGTAACGCTATTGGCTCGGCAGTGACACTCGAGTCGAATTCAATGACTCCCCTGTAATGGTCGCGTAATACGCGCTGACCCGAAGTCATCGCCTTTCCCCGCCGAGAACGGCCAGCTTGTGACGACGGACAATGCACAGCATCGTGAAGTAAAAGTTGCTGAATATACCGCCACAGCGGACTGCCATCATCCAAGGCAGAGGAGAAATCATGTTTGTCATGATGGAGCGATTGGGGGACAGTTCGCTCTCTCCCCCCGGCGGAAACTTTGCGCTTACCGGTTTTTGTTAAGCCAGCCGACGCACTACTTGACCTTGCCATCATGAGAAGGTCCATAGTGCAAATGTGCACCACTTCGCGGCGATCACGCTCTGGCCGCACCACCTAACCAACCAGGGGGAAATCATGATGTCTGTAGCGCAAACGTTACTTGATGAAGTGTTTGTTGCGTTCCGATTGGCGTGTGAACTCCAACAATACCGCGTGGCCGACCACCTGCTAGCGGCCCTGGAACAATTAGCCGGCGACAACGAGCGCTTGCTCGATGACGTCTATTTGTCGTTCGCTTTTTCCCTTTCTGCAGGCGGAATTTCGTCGGAATCCGCAGTGCCTCGCGGAGCATAAGTTTCTATACTTAATACGGCTCCTGCGACGACGCTACCTCGCGTCCGCTCGGAGGCCTAATGCGTAAGCCCATGAATCAGCTTTGGCGTGTCGTCATAGTGCTAGCTTTGGTACTGACTTTGCCCCTCCGGGCTCAGTCCGGGCCATTGCGCAGTTGCTGTATTGCCGTCATCGCCGAAATGTCGACAGGCATGCCCGTTCGAGCAGCGAATGTCAGTGTCGAGACCGGAAGTTCGCCTGATTGCATCAGTCAATCCAGCTGCGCCGATAATCGGAATGTTAGCGGCCCGTCTGGTCTTCCCTGCACGGCCTCGGCTTGTGCGGTCCTCGCTGGCATGCCGGTGAGCACCGGATCGGTCACGGGTGCCTGGATCAGTGTGTTGGTTGCGCATCCGGAATTCTCGTATCAATCCGCCGTTCCGCCCCGCCTCGAGCGCCCGCCCAAATAGATCTGTTCGTAGCACGATTTCACTACACAGGAATGCTGCACTGGGTGCCACACCAGCGCGCTCCTGGCTGGCCTTTTACATTCACAGTGTTGCCGACCGCTTGCTGCTAAGCGGGGCGTGCTGCTTACTCCGAACGAGGAACATCATGAAATCTCTCCTTCACGCTCTTGTGGGTGCTGTCGTCCTTGGACTCTCGCTATCCGCCGTCGCCGGCCCGGACTGGTATGTGATAGAAAAGGCTCGCGACGCTAAGCGAACTGAGGCGCAACACTCGAAGGCACGGCAGACAGGGGACAATACCGCGATGACGCGAGACCAAGCCGCCACGATGCAAAAGTGCAGGGAAATGATGGGTCAGCCCAAGTAACGGGCTTTCTCCGATGCGCTGTGTTTGGGGTGGCGCATCGGAGCGCCTCCAACGGGCTTTTATCTCAAGCGGGTGGCGTTTGACCTGCGGCAAACCGATGCTCGGACAAGTGCTGAAAGCGGCCAAACGCTGTTACCATTCGCTTCAAACGAGATTTCCACGTGCGTACCCGCATCTACCGGCTTTGGCTTGCCGCATTCCTGTTGAGTATGCGGATTTCGGTGAAGGTGATCAGCGGTTTCGGCGAACGTGATCAGGGAAGGAAGGTGGTACTGCGCGGTCAGGAGATTGTAGCGTAGGTGATCAC
>NZ_JWMB01000105.1:0-1598 GCF_000812445.1 Cupriavidus sp. SHE
GTAGTGTCCAGTTTGGCCTGGAACGCGTGTCCAGTTTGCGTTGGAACAGGTGCCCAGTTTGCGGCGGAGCGGGTGTCCAGGTTCGGCGGAATACGCACGCCCTTCCCAATCCCTGCTTAGCGTTGGGACAAAGAGCCGGCCTGTGGCCGTTTCTACGAATGGCGCGAAGCCGAACATGCCGAAGAACTTCCGGATGGTCCCCTGCGACTGTCCAAGCGCGGAGAGCTTATCCACTGTGCCGAGGAGCACCGATGGGGCCAGGTCATAGATATCCTCGTCGACAATGTAGAAGGGTAGCGGTGTCGGCTCATCGAAGCGCTCATTCCATGAGCACTTGGCCTTCGGCGCGGTACAGTAGTGGCCCAAGGCGTTCCCGCCTGCTCCAGGCTTACGGCGCAGCGCCAGCGTGCTGCCGCTCTTGCTGCCACAGAACGGACAACTCGAAAGCTTGAGCCACCGTTCACGAGCGCTCTTGTATGGCTGAGTTTCCCGGTGGGCAACCTCTCCCGACGGTGAGACATCCTGTACTGTGTCGACATCTGTGTAGCCGTCGGTGGTGTGCCAGTTTGGGGTATTGCTTCCTCCGACCCAGAACCCAAGGGAGAATGGCTCACCGGGGTGGCCGCGGTGGTACCGCTCGTCCTCAGCTGCTGCCATGGCTGTTAATGTTCGCCGCGCCTGTTGTAGAGTTAGCAGCCGTAGTGGATACCGCATCAATGCAGAGACGCCTCGTAGCTTGCCTCGAAGTCTGTCAAGCAGCAACACGAAGACGAGCAGGCCCAGGAACGCCTCGGATTTGCCGCCACCAGTGGAGAAGTACAGTAGGGTGACGGCGTTGGCGTGCTTAGCAACCTCGGGGGTGTAGAAGTCGTGAAACTCGCGAATGCGTGTTGCAAACGCTGGAATAGAAGCGAGGATGAAAGCAAGCTGGAAGAGACGCCACTCGTCATAGCCCTTCCCGGCGGCCACCTTAGCCATTGCGGCGTTCATTGACACCCATGCTTCAAATGGGATGCCCAAACGGCTTTTTTGCGGGCCAGGTCCGCTCCAATGCTTACGCGACTCCTCCAAGATAGCCAATCCGCTACGGATTGCGCCAAGCTCGGCTTTCCACTCGAGAAGGTCCTGCTGAAGCTGAGCCTCCTCAGCCTGTTGTTGCTCCGCGGCCTTCGGCCCCTCCAGCCCCTTGCCGACAGGCCGCAGGGCCGTAACCTCCAGCCATTTCTCGTATGCGGGCAGCAGCGGAGCTAGCCGCTCAAGACAGTCGGGCTGTGAAAGCCGCGCGATGTTTAGGTCCACCCCGTGTGCAACGGGGACGATTCGAGGCAGCACGTAGCGTGGGGACCAGGTCGTTGTCAGTGTGTGGACGTCCCCGTCCTGGGCCATGGCTACTCCACCATTGAAGCCTAGTGCCGGATACTTCAGATACCGGTTGTAGCGATACGAGGGCTTCACTCTGTCCATCCGCAGGAATTGGTGGATCTTCGCGGGTAGCGTCACGTGCGTATTTCGGGGCGCGTGATCAGCGATTTCGGGGGAACGTGATCACCTGTTTCGGCGGGAAGCTGATCGCTGGTTTCGGCGGAACGTGATCACTT
>NZ_JWMB01000106.1:0-1192 GCF_000812445.1 Cupriavidus sp. SHE
CTTAGTCGAGGATCTTTGCCACAACGCCGGCGCCGACGGTACGGCCACCTTCGCGGATAGCGAAGCGCAGACCTTCTTCCATGGCGATCGGGGCGATCAGCTTGACGGTGATCGACACGTTGTCACCCGGCATGACCATTTCCTTGTCCTTCGGCAGCTCGATCGAGCCGGTCACGTCGGTCGTACGGAAATAGAACTGCGGGCGGTAGTTGTTGAAGAACGGCGTGTGACGACCACCTTCGTCCTTCGACAGAATGTACACCTCACCCGTGAAGTGCGTGTGCGGCTTGATCGAGCCCGGCTTGCACAGAACTTGACCACGCTCCACGTCTTCGCGCTTCGTGCCGCGCAGCAGCAGACCAACGTTGTCACCAGCCTGGCCTTGATCCAGCAGCTTGCGGAACATTTCCACGCCCGTGCAGATCGTCTTCACCGTCGGGCGGATACCCACGATTTCGATTTCTTCACCGACCTTGATCACGCCACGCTCGATACGACCGGTCACCACGGTACCGCGGCCCGAGATCGAGAACACGTCTTCCACCGGCATCAGGAACGTACCGTCCACAGCGCGCTCCGGCGTCGGGATGTACGTGTCCAGCGCGTCGGCCAGGTTCATGATCGCCACTTCACCCAGTTCGCCCTTGTCGCCTTCCAGCGCCAGCTTGGCCGAACCCTTGATGATCGGCGTGTCGTCGCCCGGGAATTCGTACTTCGACAGCAGCTCGCGCACTTCCATTTCCACCAGCTCGAGCAGCTCGGCGTCGTCCACCATGTCGCACTTGTTCAGGAACACGATGATGTACGGCACGCCAACCTGACGGGCCAGCAGGATGTGCTCACGCGTCTGCGGCATCGGGCCGTCAGCGGCCGAGCACACCAGAATCGCGCCGTCCATCTGCGCAGCGCCCGTGATCATGTTCTTCACATAGTCAGCGTGGCCCGGGCAGTCAACGTGGGCGTAGTGGCGGTTGGCCGTCTCGTATTCCACGTGCGCGGTGTTGATCGTGATGCCGCGTGCCTTCTCTTCCGGCGCTGCGTCGATTTCGTCGTACTTCTTGGCTGCGCCACCGAACTTGGCTGCCAGCACCGTGGCAATCGCTGCCGTCAGCGTCGTCTTGCCGTGGTCAACGTGACCAATCGTACCTACGTTCACGTGCGGCTTGGTCCGCTCGAACTTTTCCTTTGCCAT